>JAOZRI010000472.1 GCA_029940235.1 Desulfobacula sp.
TGGGTGCCATTGTCTGGAATACAGGATGGACTCCCTATGATGCCACAAAAATTGACAATCTCGGATTTGGCCAATATCAAAATATTGTAACCAATATGATGCTTGAAAGAATGGCATCTGCCAATGGCCCTACAGAAGGTAAAATATTAAGACCATCCGATGACAAAGCCCCTGAAACAATCGCATTTGCACAGTGTGCAGGATCAAGGGATGAAAACCATCTTCCCTATTGCTCTTATATCTGCTGCATGGCATCATTAAAACATGCAACATATCTTAGAGCACAATATCCCGATGCAAAAATATATATCTACTATATTGATATTAGAACACCAGGGCTTAAATATGAAAAATTTTATGCTAATTTAAAAGAAGATGAAAACATCTTTTTTGTAAAAGGCAAGGTTGCTGAAGTGTCAGAAGAGGGATCAGGTAATATTAATCTTGTAGCTGAAGATACGATTTCAGGTGAAAAGATTAGACAGACCGTTGATATGCTGGTACTTGCAACAGGTATGCAGCCAAATACTGCCATTGACAGGCCAGATGTTGATCTCAATTTAAATGACGAGGGTTTTATCATCAATGACTTTTCAAAAGGCGGCATGTTTGCAGCAGGATGCGCAAATAAACCTGCTGATGTTGTAACTTCTAACCAGAATGCTACAGGTATGGCTCTTAAAGCCATTCAGACCCTTGTAAGGAGAGGATAATCATGGATAAAAAATATGGAGTATATATCTGCACAGGATGTGGAATCGGTGATACCCTCGATATGGAAGATCTCATTGCTGTTCCCGATGAAGAGGGCATAAGTTGCACAACCCATCCTTTTTTGTGCTCAAAAGAAGGTGTAGCTTTAATTCAGAAAGATGTTGACGATGAAAAAGTTAATGCCATGGTAATTGGAGCTTGCTCCAGGCGTGTTAACTTTGATGTCTTTGATTTTAAAGGATGCATTGTTGAGAGAACAAACCTTAGAGAAGGCGTTGTCTGGCCACATTCAAGAGAGAAATATCCAAAGCTTGAAGAAGATCAAAAAGATGATGAAGAACATTTTGATCCCATTCAGATGAAAGCTGAAGATTATATCAAAATGGGTATGATAAGAGTTGAAAAAGTAAACCTTCCTGAACCTTATAAAACTGAATCTTTTTCCAGAAAAATCCTGGTTCTCGGTGGTGGTGTAACAGGTATGTCATCAGCCCTTGATGCTGCAAAAACAGGATACGATGTTACAATTGTTGAAAAAGCAGACAAGCTTGGCGGTTATGCAGCTAATATGAGAAGCCAGATGCCTGTTTGTGAACCCTTTGATAGCTTGAGGCCTCCAATTGTCAGTGATCTGATTTCCCAGATAGAAGGGTTCTCGAATATTGATGTCAGAACTTCCACTGAAGTTGCACGTATAGCCGGTCAACCAGGAGAGTTCACAGTTACATTTAAAACACCGGGCGAAAAAATAGCCTTTGATGTACCCTTCCCTCTTCCCGAAGAGATGCTTGTTGATGAAAACGGAAAAGATCTGACAGCTGAAGATGCCCACACCAAATATCTTGAATATAATGAGGGACGTGAAGATATCCTTCAGTTAGACCCCACGGGTGAGCTTTATGGGGCAGTTATTCTTGCAGCAGGATGGAGACCTGATGTTCTTGAAGGTGAACAATATGAACATCTTGGTATCGAACTTGATGATGTTATCACCAATGATGAATTTGAAAAAATTGCAGCCAAAGGCAAAATCGTCAGACCTTCCGATGGCAAAGAAGCTAAAAATGTTGTGTTTATTCAATCGCCCGGCAAAGATGAAGATGATGCAGACTTTGAATATACAGGATCTGTAACAAGCCAGGTTGCTTTAAAGCAGGCAAAATATGTAAGAGATGATTATTCTGATGGTAAAGCATATATAATTTACCAGCACATGAGAACTCCCGGCTTGCAGGAGTACTTTTATAAAAGCATGCAACAGGAAGACGGCATTTTTATGACAAAAGGTGCAGTAACTGAAGTTGCCCCACAGGGTAACGGACTTGCTGTAACTGCAACTAATACTCTTCTTGGTGAAAATCTTGCCATTAAGGCTGACATGGTTGTTCTGGCAGGTGGTATGGTTCCAGTTACAAAAGATGATCCAGTTATTAACCTTGCATACAGGCAGGGTCCTGGCTTTCGGGATAATGATATTTTTGGTCAATATGCAGACTCCAATT
>JAOZRI010000473.1 GCA_029940235.1 Desulfobacula sp.
AGCAATGGCTCAATATCAGGGTTCACCTCAAACTTATACTTTCTTATGCTATTCCGGTCTTTGAAACGAATACCTTCAAACTGGTCTGATACAAGAGCTAGATCAATATCACTAAGTTCGTTATACCTGTTGCATGTATAACTGCCAAATAAAATGGCCTGACTTATTATCACGCCATTTTTATTGAGAAGACTAATATATTCTTTAATAGATTTTAATATATTATTTGGGATTTGTTCCCGGGATAAGTTTGTTTTTGATAACTTCGCCAGCTTGTTAAGATTATGAGTTTTAGGCGGCATTTTATTGTGATTATTCAAAACAAACAACGCCTTTAATAATTTTTCAAGCACCAGATGCCCGATGAACAGACACCAGTCATACTTGCCTTAACGAAAAAGGCTTTTACTTGCAGACAAATCATTCTCTGCTGATTCAATCCAATATTTAATATGTTGTTTAAGATCCATAGCTTTTTTTTACAGAGTACATTTTTTATTAAAGATAAACAATACAATTTTAAAAAAGTCCTGCTGGCCATACACTCAACGCTCAAAGTTTATTTAACTTGAAAAAAAGTCTCTACAAAAATGACAAAAGTTGTTCTGCTGCGGCTGTTGGTGAAATCTTATCATTTTCCACCATGTTTGAAATTGCAGGTATTGCCTTGTTTATCTTTTCATTGTTTTTAAATCGCTGTTTTAAACCATCTTCAACAAGGGTCCACATCCACTCTAAGGATTGATTTTTCCGTCTTAGCTCAAACTCTCCTGACTTTTTAAATTTTTTATTGTGATCAAGTATGATATCCCAGATATTTTTTGTACCCCCCTCAATTACAGAGGAACAGCTCACAACAGGTGTAGACCAGGTGGGAGTTTCCGGCTGGATCAAATGCATGGCAATTTCAAGATCTCTTTTTGCTTTTTCAACTGCAATCAGGTTGTCCCCGTCAGCCTTGTTAATGGCAATGCCATCGGCAAGTTCAAGTACTCCTTTTTTAATTCCCTGGAGTTCATCGCCTGCTCCTGCAATCATCAATACCAGGAAAAAATCCACCATGGAAGAGACAGTGGTCTCAGATTGCCCTACTCCAACGGTTTCAACAAGTATCACATCAAATCCAGCTGCTTCACAAACCAGCATGATTTCCCGGGTTTTTGATGCAACACCTCCTAAAGTTTCCCCTGCAGGAGATGGTCGGATAAAGGCATTTTCATGGGCGGAAAGCTTTTCCATCCTTGTTTTATCCCCAAGAATAGAACCGCCACTTCGCCGACTTGTCGGGTCAACAGCAAGGACAGCCACTTTATAACCAACATTGGCAAGGGTGACACCAAGATTTTCAATAAAAGTGCTTTTACCCACCCCTGGCACACCTGTTATACCAAGCCTTATACTCTTGCCTGTATGGGGCAGAATCTTTTCCACAACCTTAAAAGCCTGCAACTGATGTTCTTTTAATCTGCTTTCAATCAAGGTTATTGTTTTGGCAATCATTCGGCGATTACCATCTAAAATACCCTGTACAAAGCTGTCAGGGTCATTTCCCATCATGCTTTTATGCACCTATGATATTAAGAGTTTTATTAGCTGAATCTGTAACAACAGTCCCGGGACCAAAAATCTCTGATGCACCTGCATCTTTCAAAAATTCATAATCTCCAGGAGGAATTATGCCGCCAACAACAACTTTGATATCAGAAGCATCCAGTTTTTTCAACTCCTCTATCACCTGGGGCACCAGGGTTTTATGACCAGCAGCAAGGCTTGATACACCAACAACATGGACATCATTTTCAACTGCCATTTTTGCAGCTTCTTCAGGAGTCTGGAACATAGGTCCCAAATCAACATCAAAACCAAAATCAGCATAGGCTGTAGCAATAACCTTTACACCTCTGTCATGACCATCCTGTCCCATTTTTGACAGTAAAATTCTGGGTCTTCTGCCAGTTTTCTTTTCAAAATCATCGGAACGTTTTCTTAAAGAGTCAATCATGGTTGTATCTGAACTTTCTGCAGCATATACCCCTGAAATACACTGGGTTGTAGCAACAAATCTTGTAAAAACTTTTTCCATGGCATCTGAAATTTCTCCTATGGTTGCCCTTGCCCGCACAGCAGGAAGACAGGCCGCAAGAAGGTTATCATTTGATTCACATGCTTTTGTTATATCATCCAGAGTTTTTTGTACCAAATCATTGTC
>JAOZRI010000474.1 GCA_029940235.1 Desulfobacula sp.
AGTGACTGACCGGAATCATTAAAAGCCGGTGCTGCAGGTTCTTTGAAAAGCATGACAAGGCATTTGATTAATATTGTTTTACATCTTTAATAGGTTCCCTTTATACATTGGACTTAAAGACATAATCTACACCATATTAGAGTGGATATTAGCTGATTTTGATAATAAAGATGAATTCTTAAATAGATAACAGCCTTTGTCATGACTTCTGTTTACAGTGTGAAAAATGTCAACAGAAATCCGGAAAAAAATAGAACGATCAGATTTAAAATAATAGATACATAAAGGCTTAAGGAGAGTGCATTTTCAGAAATTTTCTTTGCCATATCCAGATTTTTACCACCAAGCGGCTATGAATAACAAAATAATTATAAAATTTCAACAAATCCCTTGTAAGGTGTCAGGCAATTTCAGAATATTGTTATAATATAGAACGTTGACAGTGTTGAAGCCTTGTGTTCTATTCAAATATACTTTATGAAGGACGTAATTGTAACCCAGAGAGATATAAGATTGTTGGATAGGAATGAACCAAAATAATAAAAATGCACACTTTCAAATAGACGGCCTGTTTAAGTTAAAAAAAGTTGGTGATTACCTTAAGCTAGTGGATAAAAAAGTTAAACTGACATTCAAGAAAACAGATCCTGGTTTAAACACCAAAAAAATTTCTAACACTGATGTTTCTGAATTATCAGATACAGGAACCCATCTGATATTAAAAAATGTGCATGTAAAAAGATATATTTTCTTTTCAAAGCATATTAAGAAATATATTGTACCGATTGATAATATTTTAACAGTACAGATTTTGGATAAATATGGTAAAATCGATTAAAATGACTTCTTCTATGATCAAAAAAATAGGCAAATGGATTCAACTTTTTGCAATAAGGCATTGGCGGAGAGTGTGTAAGTGAATTCAGAAAACAAAAATGAATAGCTAAACTGAAAAATTTAAAAAAGAGGATTAAAATGTCTTATTCACCTAAATTAAGTTCCGGGTTTACATTTACAAAAAATCGAAGTACTTTCATATCCCCTCAGTCAGGAATGTGTTCGTTTTGTACTCAAGATTGTACAGGTACCTGCGAGATTGCACAGGCAGCCGTGCTGGGCGCACAAACCGTGTACCCAACAACAACAGGCACCAATCAAATCGCTTCGGAAAAAGATTATCCCATTGATTTTTCCCATTTTAACATCAACGGCCGGGTGTTCGGCGCCCTGGGAGCCAAAGAAACCCAGGATGAAGCAAATATTTTTAATGTAAACCTGGAGAGGACTTACGGGACAATTAACCCAGTTAAAATTGCCATGCCTGTCATCCTTCCGGCATTGATTAAACTCAATTGGCAGGATTATTTTGCCGGGGCGGCCATGGCCGGGGTAACCTGTGTGATTGGGGAACATGGCAGAAACAATGACCCGAATTTAAAAATAGAAAATGGAAAAGTGACGGATTATCCCTTGCTGGAAAAAGCCCTTGATTGTTTTCGTAAATATGACCGGGGGTATGGTCAAATTGTTCTCCAAAGCAATGTGGACGATGATCTCATGGGGGTCCCGAAAATTGCCATCCAGAAATATGGGGCCAATGCCATTGAAATTAAATTTGGCCAGGCTGCAAAAGGGACCCAACCGGTTATACGGGTAAAGAATATTGAAGCTGCATTGAAACGCCAACAGCTCGGTGATGTGGTCATCCCTGATCCCAGCGACCCGCCCATACAAAAAGCATATGAGGATGGGGTCTGTCCCAATTTTTACACCTATTCCAGGTTGCCCTTGTGGAATGAAAAATCCCTAATCACCCACATTACAGCGCTTAGAGATTTAGGTGCTAAAAACATTTATTTTAAAATGGCAGGATACGACAGAAAGGATATAGAACGGGTTCTTCGGATTGCCTGTGAGGCAAAGGTGGACATGGTCACCTTTGACGGTGCAGGAGGCGGGTCTGGATACAGCCCTTCAAAAATGATGAACGAATGGTCCCTGCCTACGGTCTGCCTGGAGGATGCTGTTGTCCGTATTTGCGAACAATTGAGAGCAGAGAAATTAAACCCACCCGCCATCATTATGACCGGCGGATTTGCCAGTGAAGATCAGGTTTTTAAAGGCCTGGCTTATGGCGACGGTAGTGTCCTTGGGATTGGTCTGTGCCGTGCGTCCATGGCTGCTGCCATGACCGGTAAAACAATCG
>JAOZRI010000475.1 GCA_029940235.1 Desulfobacula sp.
CGTATCTGACACCTTTAACCACCGCATCCAGAAATTTACACCGGATGGCCGATATGTGACCCAGTTTGGCGGGAATGGATTTGAACCGGGAAAATTTAATTTTCCAGGGGCTATAAAGATAAATGATGATGCAAGGATTTGGGTGGCCGACATACAAAACCACAGGGTGCAAATATTTGACAAAAAAATGCAAAGCAACCATAACAAAGCAATCATCCTGGCAGGTGGCGGAAAAGATGACAACAGTCTGTGGGAAGCCACAAAAGTCTCTGCAAATCTGGCCTACTGGGCACTCTCCTATCAGGGATATGATCCGGAAGACATACGCTACCTGAGTTCCGAGACTGAAAACAATGCTTATGTCGATGACATGGATGTGATTGATGCCACCTGGGAAAACCTTAAGGGTGCAATAGAAGATCTGACTGAGCCTGCGGAACCGGGAGGGGATATTGAGGCGACCCACCTCACCATTTTCCTGACAGATCATGGCGGAGTGGATAACGGAATGGGGACATTTGGGATCAACAAGGAAGAGATTCTGTATGCAGATCAGTTACAAACCTGGATATCAGCAATTACAACTATTCCTGTCACAATAGTCATTGATGCCTGTTACTCAGGAGCATTTGATATAATACCACATAATGGAATTGTAATAACAAGTTCAGGGGCAACTGAAATTTCGCAATTTGCCGGTGAGGGATGGCTTTCCTTTTCAGCATCATTCTGGTTGAATGTTTTTAAAGGCAAACATGTACAGGCATCATTTGACCTGGCTATTGACAAGGTTCAAGATATTTCCCCTGACCAGAACCCGACTCTATTAGCCTATGGGGGAGTTTCAGCCAATACTGTTTATCTCGGGAATGCAATACCCAGCCAGGATGCACCTAAAATGGATACGGCAGGTGTTGACCTTGACCCAGTTTCTAATAATAAAGGAACTATCTGGATTACAGGCCTTCCCAATAGACGAACAATTTCCATGGTTAAGGCTATTGTTATTCCGCCTCCCTCAGGTGCCGGAGCAGGAAAACGGCCGATTCTTGCATATCCAAAGGTAGAGATGGCATGGCAATGGTCTGATCTCAAAAACCGCTGGCAATGGGAAGGCGAATATGAAGATTTCACCCATGCCGGGGAATACAGGATTATGGTTTATGTGACAGACACCAGGGGAGCAACTGCTACCCCAATAGAAGTGATTGAAACCATGCAGCCGACCCTCCAGAGAAAAGCCGCTATTGTGGTGGGTGGAAGTGTCTCCAATGACAACTGGCTTTCATTTAAGGCAAATGCCGAGCTTGCATACCAGGCATTGAGATTACAGGGGTATTCCCAGGAAAATATTGCAGTCTGGAGCTCTGGATATCTCCAATATCTTGGTGATGATATCCCGGCTGGCCTGGCCCATAAAGATCTCTTTTTAAGTCAGCCTTATTCCAGCACAGACACAAAAGATCTTGTTTTATATATGATTGGCCCGGCTATACTCAATGGTTTTGAAGTGCACAACACAGAAAAAATATCTTCAGCTGAATTATCAACCTGGCTGGGTGATCTTGATGCAGCCATCATATGTGAGGCAGATTTCTCAGGCAGTTTTATCAAGGGTCTCAGCGATGAAAACAAAAATCGAATTATCGTGACAAGTGCCTCAATTATCGGGCAAACCCATTTTCTATCCAATGGAGAATTCTCATTTTCCGGATCATTCTGGAATCAGGTGCTTAACGGCAGAACTGTCCGGGATGCATTTTTATATGCAGAAAATGAAATCCAGCTTGCTACAGGCCAGGGTCAGATACCAATGCTGGATGATAATGGTGATGGTATAGGCAATTCAGTAAATAGCAACAGAGAAAAAGATGGTGACAAGGCCAGGGAATTCACCATAGGTGCCGGCACTCAAATGGCGCCCAACAATCCTCTGATTGATCTGGTAGGTGTGGACGTCATCACTGGAAGCTCAGCAAGAATCTGGGCAGAAAAAGTAACTGCCACCGGAACCATAGAAGAAGTGTGGGCAGCAATTACACCACCTGCATATCTGGAAATCCCTGAGCCTGAAATATTATTATTGGAAGAAACCGCTCCCGGATCATTAAATTACGAAAATATTTACAACTATTTCGACCGCTATGGAATATACAAGATTGCCATATCTGCAAGGGATTCAAATGGAGAGGTGTCTAAAGTTAAG
>JAOZRI010000476.1 GCA_029940235.1 Desulfobacula sp.
TTGAACAAGTCTTGATGGAAATAGAGAGTCAATAGAAAAGTAAGAAAAGAAATGAATCATGGATGAAGATAATAAAACCTATGATTTTAACCTTTCAGGAGGATTGTATGCAGGGAGTTTGGGGTAAAATACTATGTGTGGATTTAACAAGCCGCACCAGCCATATTGAAGCCATAGATGAAAAATTGTATGAACAATATCTGGGCGGTGCAGGGCTTGCTGCAAAATTGCTATATGACCGGACTGATGAGAAAACCGCACCTCTTGGGCCGGACAATCCGCTCATCGCCTTTACAGGGCCTTTTACCGGAACTAAAGTGCCTTCAACAAGCCGGCATCATATTGTTGCCATTTCACCTCTGACAGGTATACTTGGGGAGACAAACGTGGGCGGATCATGGTCAGTTCATTTCAAACAGACAGGATATGATGGATTGATTATTACAGGAAGAGCAGATTCACCGGTCTATTTATGGATTCATGATAATGGCGTGGAAATAAGGGATGCTGATCCCATATGGGGTAAAGATTCCTATGAATCTGCAGCATGGGTTAAAAAAGAGACCACTAACAAAGCAACTGTATCAGTAATCGGCCAGGCAGGTGAAAAACAGGTTTTAATTGCCGGAATCCCGCATATCGGACATATTGTCAGATCAGCGGCCCGTACAGGCCTTGGAGCTGTAATGGGTTCCAAGAACTTGAAAGCTGTTGCTGTGTACGGGTGCAAAAAAATCAATGTGTCTGATGCAGACGGTCTTTCCAAAGATGTTCGCTCAAAGCTCAGGCATATTAATAAAGCCACTGAAACATTTCGAAAATATGGCACATCAGGTGGAATTGATAACTATGAAAAAATTGGCAACTTTCCCATTAAAAACTGGCATGGCAGCAGGTGGGAAGGTGCAAAAAAAATATCCGGTGTTGCCATGCATGACACTATTCTGATCGGACGTAAAGCCTGCCTTAATTGCCCCATTGCCTGCGGCAGGCATATTAAAATCAGCCAAAGCCCATACGGTCCCATGGAAGGGGAAGGTCCTGAATATGAAAGCATCGGCACCCTGGGCGGAGAATGCATGGTGGATGATCTTGCTGCTATCTGTAAGGCAAATCAGTTGTGCAACCAATACGGCCTTGACACAATTTCAACTGGTGCAACCATTGCCTTTGCCATGGAAGCCTATGAAAAAGGTTTGATCACCACCAAAGATACTGACGGAGTTGTTCTTGAGTGGGGAAGCGGCAAAGCTCTTGTTGCCATGGTTCACCAGATTGGCCGTCAGGAAGGTTTGGGTATACTTTTAGGTCAGGGTTCTAAAAAGATGGCCCTTGCTCTGGGAAAAAATGCCGAAGAATTTGCTGTTCATGTCAAAGGTCTGGAACCTTCAGCCCATGATCCAAGGCGTTTTTTCAGCCAGGCGCTCTCCTATGGGACAGCTGCCCGGGGAGCATGCCACAATGCATCCTGGAGTCACCCCTATGAACTGGCCATGAATATGCCGGAAATTGGTGTTGACACCCCAGGGGACCCATATGAAATTGAGGGAAAAGCAAAATTTACTGCCAGTTTCCAGGATATGAACTGCTTTTATGATGCATTGGTTATCTGTAGATTTACCCAGGTTGGAAAAGCTGTAACCATGACTGATACAGTCCGCTGGTTTAATCTTGCCACAGGTCTGAATTTTGATGTAAATAAAGCCATGGAAGTTGGGGAACGAATCTTCACCCTAAAGAGAATGTTTAATACAAGGTTGGGCATTAGCCGTAAAGACGACTCTTTGCCGCCAAGATTTCTAACCCTTAATCGAAAAGGTAAAGAACTTACAACAAAATTACCGCCCATGGAACAGCTTTTAAGTGACTACTATCATTATCGCCAATGGACCAGGGAGGGTATCCCGTCCAAAAATAAGCTTAAATCCCTTGGAATAATGGCTTAAATAGATTGATTTATAGGGTTGGTGGTGCGTATTATGTTTCATAATTATATATTCAATTTGGAGATTATATGAATAGTAAAGTAGTTTTAGTAACTGGTGGAAGTTCAGGTATCGGTGCTGCAACAGCTTTGGTCTTTGCCAAGGCAGGCGCACATGTGGCTGTTGCAAGTCGCAATAGAGACAAAGCAGAGAAGATTTTATCAGAGATATCACATGTCGGGGGCAGTGCAATCTGGGTTAAAGT
>JAOZRI010000477.1 GCA_029940235.1 Desulfobacula sp.
AACCTGCCCAAGGAAGTTCTTACAGTGGATAACCATGCTGATGGCCCCTATGTTTATAAAAGGCTCTTAAATGAAAACCCTGACAGGGCTGCTGAAGTTCTTGAACTGCTTGAGATGAATGAAGGCAATAGTTCAGGCCGGGGCATTGGATGTATCTCCTGGGATGGCGAAGTTCATCCTGATCAATTCTGGAGAGAAAAAAAACTTGGTAATATCAAGGATAAACCTTTTTCACAAATCTGGACAGATGTTGATAATGAGTTTTTAATGAAACTCAAAGAGAAGAAAAAACATGTTAAAGGCAGATGCGCCGGGTGCAGATGGCTTGATATATGCGCAGGCAATTTCAGGGCAAGGGCTGAATCTGTTGCAAATGACCCCTGGGATTCTGATCCGGCATGCTATCTTACAGACGCTGAAATTAAAAAATAATTTTGAGTTTTGAATTCTTAATTTTTAATTGAGGATGTATTCCTCAATTAAAAACTCAAAACTAAAAATTAAGAATTAAAACTAATAAAGGAGCTGTATAATGCTTTTTCCTGATTTTAGGGGTAGAAGATTAAGGGCAAATAAAAATTTTAGAAGGATGATAAGAGAGACAAAACTCTCCTGTGATGATTTAATTCTTCCTCTCTTTGCCATAGAGGGAAAAGATATTAAAAAACCCATTGAATCCATGCCCGGGCATTTCCAGCTTTCCTGTGATTATATTGTTAAAAAGGCAAAAGAAGCACATGAGGCAGGAGTACCTGCAATAATTTTATTTGGAATTCCTGATAAAAAAGATTCTCTGGCAACAAGAGCCTATGCACCAGACTCCATTGTTCAAAAAGCTGTTAAAGAAGTAAAAGAAAAAGTACCTGATATACTTGTAATAACAGATGTCTGCCTTTGCGGATACATGGATCACGGCCATTGCGGAGTTGTGGAAAAAGGTATTATTGATAATGATGCTTCCCTTGATCTTCTTGCAAAAACTGCACTTTCACATGCAGAAGCCGGAGCTGATATGGTAGCCCCTTCTGACATGATGGACGGCAGAGTCAGCGAAATAAGACAAACCCTTGATGAAGAAGGATTTTCCCATCTTCCCATCATGTCCTATGCAGTCAAATACAGCTCAGCTTTTTATGGTCCTTTCAGGCAGGCAGCAGAATCTGCACCTCAATTTGGTGACAGAAAAACATATCAGATGGATCCTGCCAATTCTATTGAAGCCCTGCGGGAAGCCACAATGGATGTGGAAGAGGGTGCAGACATTATCATGGTAAAACCAGCGCTGTCCTATCTTGACATAATCTATAGATTAAAAGAGGAGATTGATCTTCCCATTGCTGCCTATAATGTCAGCGGTGAGTACTCGATAATGAAGGCCGGAGAAATCATGGGATGGGTCAATGCAAATGAGATTATCATGGAAACCCTGTTATCCATAAAAAGAGCAGGTGCTGATCTAATCTTAACCTATTCTGCCATTGAAGTTGCAAGGGAGTTAAACTCATAATGAATCATCCACACGGTTCTGGGCATGGACAAATGCCACAACACCACACATCCAAATCAAACACTCTGCGCCTTGTTGCCTGGGAAACCACACGAAGATGCAACCTTGCCTGCAAACACTGCAGAGCTGTTGCTGAAGATCACCCCTATGACAATGAACTTGATACACAAGCCTCTTTTAAATTATTAGAACAGATAAGAGAAGTGGGACAACCCATTATTATTCTCACCGGCGGAGAACCTCTTTTAAGGGACGATATATTTGATATTGCAGCCCATGGAACAAAAATAGGGCTTCGCATGGTCATGGCTCCCAATGGAACTTTGATCACAAAAGAGAATGCCGGAAAAATGAAAGAGTCCGGCATTAAAAGGATCAGTATCAGTCTTGATGGCTCAACCCCGCAATCCCATGATACATTTCGAGGGCTTGAAAATGCCTTTGAAAATTCAATAAGAGGAATTGAAATTGCTAAAAAAGCAGGAATTGAATTTCAGATTAACACAGTTATAACAAAAACCAACCTTGAAGAAATCCCGAGAATATTAAATCTTGCAGAAGATCTTGGCGCTGTTGCCCACCATATCTTTCTTCTTGTACCCACTGGCCGCGGCAAATATATTGTTGACAGTGAAATCAATGCAAAAGAATACGAAGAGACCTTGAACTGGTTTTATGA
>JAOZRI010000478.1 GCA_029940235.1 Desulfobacula sp.
TAAACAAAACAATACAACTTGTGGAGGTAACATATGCTGGAACACATGAAAAAGCTCCATACTAATGCAACACTTGTATTTAATGGGCCTGCTGCAAAACAGGCAGAAGCTGTGAGACTTCTTAAAAATCTTGGTTTCTCCAGGGCAGATAATGATTCTATTCCCTGGAATCAGGCGTTTGATGAGTTTACAGATAATAAATCTGGTACCAGTCTTGCTGGAGCAAGACATAAAGAGGGATTGACCCAGGTTAAACTTTCTGTCATGACCGGAATTCCTCAGAGGCATATTTCTGAAATGGAACGGGGCAAACGACCCATTGGAAAGAAAAATGCAAAACTTTTTTCCAAAGTGTTGAATATCGATTATAGAATGTTTTTGTAAAAGCTTCATTTCATCTACCACTTGCTACACATTGATTAAATTTTTTGAACCGCACAATTATCACTATTAATTATTCTGTCCGGGTGATACATCCGCAGATACCAGTGAAAGGATATGGTGAATTTGTACATAAACCTTTTATGCACAATGGGCAAATTTGAAAGAAGATACTACATCGGCTCATGCCCTCAAATACGGACGTATTAGAGTTTCTTGGCAGATTTATTTTTTTATTAAGGAATAACTTTGCACAGGAACAATTATGGGAAAATATGAAAATTAATATATCAGATACTTCGTGGAACAAGCGATGCCAATATTTCTTTCTTGAACTTAGTTATCCTTCCGATGAAGTCAACACCGCTCCATGTGGCAAAATAATTTCACCCACAACAGGAACAATAACCGGCACCAAAGTAAAAGTCACAGCAGAAACAAAAAACCTTGAAGTCGGGCAATATGTCTGGCTTGTGGGTGATAAGCCTGATATAGGTTTATGCTATCGGTCAATCTTTTGCGGATGAAATATTCCGTGTGTATGCAAAAAACCATCCTGAGATTGTTTTAGTTCCAATGAATATGGCATCAAATGTAAAAAAAATGGTTAATAGAGCTATGCCATCATCTTATTAAAATTAAAGGTAACACACTAATTTTAAAAAAGAGTAAAATATATAAATTAAGACAAAGGTTCAAATTCCAGATTAACCTTATATCCAAGTGCATTTGCATATTTTGAAATAGTTGAGAGAGTTGGGAATGAGACTTTTTCTCCACTTTCAAGTCGTGATATATTACTTTTTTGTGTGCCCATGAGTTTGGCAATCTGTTCCTGTGTTTTTCCTTCTTTAATTCCTAATTATTTACAAGCCTTAGCCCAGGACGAGCTTGCAGTCAAAGCCGGTTTAAAACAGCTTAAAATTTAATTTTCATCAAATTCATTCCCTTTAAAATCAATAAGTTCCAGTAAAACACCATTCATTTTATCAGGATGAATAAATGCGAACTCACAACCTTTGAATGGACGGGGGCCACCGATGAAAGGATAATTTTTCTGCTGCAGTTCATTCATGGCTTTACGGGTGTTGTCAACATTCAGGCTAAGCAGCATTATGCCTTCCCCGTTTTTTTTTATGAATTTGGCAACTTCCCCATCTGAAGATGTTGATTCCATCAATTCAAACCCAACATTTTCCAACCAGTATCTGGCCACTTTTATTTTTTCAGATTCATCAATGTATTCAACATCTGGTTTGGATTTTCCCAATACAGGGCCCCATATTTTTTGAGCTTGTTTAAGGTCTTTAACTGCAATGCAGATATGATCCATTCTGTTAGTTTTCATTTGATTGCCTCATTTGTCATTTAAAGGTTTTGATTAATTGTACCATAAAATTGCCTGCCCAACAGGGTTGTTGAAAAATCTTGAATGGACCTCGCATTTGCACATTAATAAAAAGAAGGTGTTTAGAGGAAGTTTGGGTTCTCCGATCAGGCTTTCAAAATTTCCTCCGCCCTTAACAATGATCATATCCACGGAATTAAGAATTTGTAAAAATTCTTGAGAGCATCTTGAAAGTACAGTTCCTGGAAGGGGGCCATCTATTCCATTTGTAATGACCTGCGCAATTTCCAAGATTCCTATATTTACGGCTTCATCATATGTAATATCATTTAACGCCGGGTTATGTCTTACCGCATAATAAATTTTAATATTATATTTTTCTTTTAAAATTTCAAGTAACAGTTTATCCATAACAGCTTCACCAGCATTATCTGCAATAACCAAAAGTGTTTTTGAG
>JAOZRI010000093.1 GCA_029940235.1 Desulfobacula sp.
CTTTTTTACTGGATTTTTTTATTCAAAAGAAAAATTAGGATATCTTGTAAATCAAACCATTGATCAACATAAATTAGACTCAGATTTTTCGGTAGATAATGCCATGGATTTTTTCAGAGCATCTGAGCAGAAACAATTTTGCTTTCTTCATATCAGTGGGCTTGATCAATCAGGGCCAGTTGATGGGTGGCTATCTCCCGGCTATATGGAGGAATTATTTTTTATAGATGAAAGCATTGCCCCTTTAATTGAAATAGTTAAATCAAAGGGGAACTATCTTATTATAATTACAAGTGACCATGCTGGACATGGAAAAATTCATGGCAGTGATCACCCTGATGATGCCAAACTACCCCTGATAATGGTTTCTGATGTTATTAATCTTACAAAATACCAGGGAATTCAATACCATGTGACTCATCTCAAACCTATTTTAGAATCACTCCTTCAACATAATCTATGATTAATTCATCAAAAGACCGCAAATACCTTTCTTTTGATGGGTCATACCCTTATTGATATGAGTAGTTTTGCCATTTTTAAAACCTTCTTTAAAAGCTCCGGATGAGGTCTGGTGTCTACCATATTTTACTTTTTTTAATTTTGGGAAAAGCCTGGATATTTCTATCTGGTTATCTTTCTCCATTAATGATTTAACTGTTTTCACAGGAAGGGAAGAATTTTTATTCTTTTGCATCCCTGAATTTTTAAATACTGTTTTGTGATTATGCTCAATTCCAGCAATGAAACCCATGGCAAAAGAAATTTTTTCTCCCCTTTGAGTTCTGTTTTCTTTTTTAAAATCCTGCCAAAGGGTTTGACATGTATCAAGAAGAAAATGATAGACATATTCTGCAACTTTTAAAGATTCTCTCTGTCCAACCAGGACAATACTTTTATAAATGACATTATCTTGAGCATGGTATGTATTAGATGTTAAACAATTCACATAATAATGATTTTTAAGAATAGATAAGATGGCTCTTTGGATACTTTCAATGCGTTTTTTTTTATGACAAATTGTAAGGTATTTAATGTCTGGATTATTATCTCCAGTATGGATTTGCTGAAGATTATATTTATTGAGCAAATAATTTGCTTTTCGTAAAGCTGATTGCGCTTCTGCTTCATTGTTTGATTGCCCAAGAGACATAAGCTTTTTAACTCTTTTTAACATTTTTTGGGCATCTGCAGGAAGTTCGTCTTTGAATGATTGCAGTTTTTTATTGTAATCTGTATTACCTGCAATAAAAAATGGATGTACTCCTAATATGGCACAAGCTTTTTTAAAATATTTTCCATGTGTATCTGCGTTATTATAAAATTTAGAAACATACTGATGTGCCATTTCATGTTTTAGAACCTCTAATACAATATCCCAGATTTCATTTTTTATCAGATGGCTTGATATCGAGAGAGTCTTGTCTTTGTCACTCCATAAACCAAGTGTTTTTTTGCCGGAAGATATATTGATTGTTGGTGTTGTAAGAGTTACTCCATATCTCCATGAAATATCCCTGTGTTCCTTTAAAAGCTGTGCTGCCCATTTAATTTCAATACTTTTCATATTATTATAAATTTTAAAACCCACACGGGGTTTTTTATCATTCACCCCAGCCGAAAACCGGGTTGTACAGCTTTTTAAAACCACCTATTTAGGGAAATATTCCTGTTTTTAAAAAATAATTATATTATAAAATAAGTTAAACTTCTATTTTGTAAAGAGAGTAATGTTTAAGTTTGAATTGTTTTTGGTGTGACTCCAGGATGGTTTTATTATTGTACATGACTTTCATCCAATAAACATCAAGATTCAGGGCAAAAAGGCTTTTCAAATATTGCATAAACCCTTAAATTATGCTATTTAAGACCAACTTTAAACACAAATGCCCCCGTAGCTCAGTGGATAGAGCATAGGATTCCTAATCCTTGAGCGCAGGTTCGATTCCTGCCGGGGGCACCAGACAGCTCTCAAGAATATGCCGACAAAAATAATAGAAAAAAAAGCAAAGCCAGAACTTCTTGCACCGGCTGGAAATTTCGAAAAATTAGAAATCGCCGTCCACTATGGTGCTGATGCAGTATATCTTGCAGGTAAGGATTTCAGCCTGAGAAATTTTTCAGGTAATTTTACAGATGAAGAACTCATTGATGCAGTTGCTTTTGCCCATGATAATAATGTAAAGATCTATCTTGCCTGTAATATTTATTCAAGGAACAGTGATCAAAAAGCCATTGAAACTTTTCTATATAAAGCAGGTAAGATTGCTCCAGATGCAATTATTATATCTGATCCTGGTATAATAAGGATGGCACAAAATATTATACCCGATGTGGATATTCATTTGAGCACCCAGGCAAATACCACAAATATCAATGCGGTAAAATTCTGGCATGACCTTGGAATTAAACGGGTTAACCTTGCAAGAGAGCTATCGTTTGATGAAATAACTGAGATTTCCAATACCTGTGAGATAGAGACAGAAACATTTATTCATGGTGCCATGTGTGTCTCTTATTCAGGGAGATGTCTGTTAAGTAATGTTTTAAGTGGCAGGGACAGCAATCAGGGGCTTTGCAGCCATCCATGCCGGTGGAAATACTCGGTTGTTGAAGAGCTGCGGCCAAATGTTTATCATTCGCTCATGGAAGATGACAGAGGCTCATATATCTTTAATTCCAAAGATTTGTGCATGATTGAGCATATTCCACAACTTGTTAATGCAAATATAAGATCCTTGAAAATTGAAGGCAGAATGAAGGGCGTAAATTATCTTGCTTCAGTTGTTAAAACATATAGAAATGCGATTGATGCTTTCATTGATTCACCTGAAAATTATAAAACAGATCCAGACTGGATTGATAATCTTTACCAGGTTTTTCACAGGGAATATTGTACTGGATTCTATTTTGGAAAATCAGACGAACAGGCCCCAAACTATAAAAACAGACATCAGGGGAAAATTCATAGTTTTATCGGGAAGATAATCAAAAGTAACAGCGATAAAAGTTATCTGGTAGAGATACGTAACAAACTTACGATGGATGATATGATTGAAGTGATATCGCCATTGGGATATCTTGAGAAAACTAGAATTATAAAACTACTTGATACTGATAAAAATCAAGTGGAGGCTGTGCATCCAAACACATCTGCTCTGCTTTATCTTGAAATTCAATGTCAACCCAATGATATCGTGCGCAAATTATGAAAATAACCTGTTTTAGCGATTCTTGGTTTGACATTTTAACATTTATTATATAGGTTGTTTACTATTAAAGTTTTATAGGCAGTATTTAATATTTCAATATTCAATCCTTTCAGGAGATTTGACATGTTTGAAGACGACGAAACCCTGCAAATGTATATTGAGGAATCACTGGATCATCTTGGTGATATAGAGAGTGATCTTTTAACCATTGAAGAAGGTGGCGCAGACATAGATGTTGACCTTGTAAACAATGTCTTCAGGGCTGCCCACTCCATTAAAGGCGGGGCAGGCTTCATGGGATTGACTACCATAAAAGATCTTGCCCACCATCTGGAGAATGTTCTTGGTCTTGTCAGAACCAAAGAGATGATTCCGGATTCACATAAAATCAGTGTTCTGTTAAAGGGTTTTGACGAGCTTGAAAATCTTTTAAATAATATTCAAGAAAGCAATGATGTTGATGTCTCAGATCATGTTGAAGCATTGGAAGGCCTTATCAGCCCTTCAGCATCGGAAGAACAGCTCGAGGAAGCTTCAGAAATAATTTCTGAGCGGGTAGATATTATTATTAAAGATGGCAGAGTATTTGCAAACACTCCTGTTTCAGCAATTGAAAAAATGAAATCAGAAGGAAAAAATTTATTTCTTGTAGAATATGATGTACCCCAGGATAGCAAGACTGAAGATAAAATTCCCGCAGATATTTTAGAGAACCTGAAAAAAACCGGTGCCATCATTGAATCCAGGGTTGCTGCTCAATCAGAGGGAAGGATACAATTTCAGCTTCTTTATGCATCTATTATTGAAGATGACATGGCTGAAACCCTGTTTAATATCGATAAAAAATATATCCATTCAATATCAGATGATATGATTGTAACCACCAGTGTGGCAGATGTGAATGCTGAACCTGCTGCCATGCCTTGTTTAGAAAAGCAGGATGTATCTCCAGTAACAGCCCCCAAACAAGCTGCTGTTGCAGCTGAACCTGTCAAAGTAAAACCAGTAAAAACAAAACCAAAAGCAAAAAAGGCAACCTCTAAAAAAGCTGCTGTTTCCACCACAAAGCCTCAAACATCACTAAGAGTAAATGTTGGGCTTCTTGATACTTTAATGAATCTTGCAGGCGAACTTGTTTTAAGCCGTAATCAACTGCTCCAGGGCATTAACTCTTCCAATACAAAAGCTGCTGAGCTCTCCAGTCAGAGAATTGATATGATAACCTCTGAGCTGCAGGAAGCAATCATGAGAACAAGGATGCAGCCCATTGGCAATATCTTGAATAAGTTTACAAGGGTTGTCAGGGATTTGTCCCAGCAGCTTGGAAAGACCATTGATCTTGTAATTGAAGGAAAAGATGTAGAATTGGATAAAACAATTCTTGAATCCATTAATGACCCTTTAACCCATCTTGTTAGAAACTCTGTTGACCATGGTATTGAAATTCCTGAAATAAGAGAGCAGACGGGAAAAGAACCCACAGGAAAGATAGTATTAAAAGCTTACCATGATGCAGGTCAGGTTAATATTGTTATCATTGATGATGGTAAAGGGCTTGATCCTGACAAGATGGCTGTTGCTGCTGTTGAAAAAGGACTGTTGACTGAACAGCAGGTTGATGAGATGACAGATAAACAGAAAACTGAACTCATTATGCTGCCAGGATTTTCAACGGCAAAAGAGGTAACAGATGTGTCAGGCCGTGGAGTTGGCATGGATGTTGTCACAACCAATATTGAAACTCTCGGTGGTATTATTGATTTGGATTCAAAACCTGGAGAAGGCACTACCATACAGATTAAGCTGCCATTAACCCTTGCCATCATTCCAAGCCAGATCACCTCGGTGGGCAGCGAAAGATATGCAGTTCCCCAGGTTAATTTAAATGAGCTTTTAAGAATTCCTGCAAGCAAGATAAAAGAGAAAATTGAAAAAGTAGGAGATGCTGATGTTGTACGCCTGAGAGGTGAGCTGCTTCCACTGCTTGATCTTTCAAAAATGCTTGGTATTGAAAGAACATATAATGATCCTGAAAAAGAGGAAGTGTGTTCAGATAGACGGGAAAATATTGCGGATAGACGATCCAGACAGCATCATATCAATGAGGATGGTCTTATTGTAGAAACTTCTGGAGAGGAGAAAAAACCTCAAGAGAGAGAAGAAAAAGATAGAAGATACCATGCCCAAAGTGCCATGAATATTGCTGTTGTTTCAGCCGGAGTATTTAAATATGGACTTGTGGTGGATCAACTGTATGATTCAGAAGAGATTGTTGTAAAACCTGTTGGCAGGCATCTTGCTAAATGTAAAGCCTATGCCGGAGCCACCATTATGGGTGATGGTAAAGTGGCTCTTATCCTTGATATTTCAAATCTTGCTCAAATGGCAGAACTTTCAGCAGTAGCAGAGGCAGGGCAAACTGTAAAAGAAGCAGAAGAAGCTAAAGAAGCAGCTAAAGACAGAGCAGCACTTTTGACATTTAAAAACGGTGAAACTGAACATTTTGCAGCTCCCCTTAATATTGTTGAACGTATTGAAAGAATCAAAACTTCAAGTATTGAACAGCTTGGTGACAGAAAAGTTGTACAATACAGAGGTGGTGCCTTACCACTTTATGAATTATCACAGGTTGCTGATTTTACTGAACTGCCAGAAAGAGAGCAGCAGGAAGTCATTGTTTTTAAGATAAAAGACAGGGAGCTTGGTCTCATGGTAACACCACCTGTGGATGCCCTTGAAGTAACGCTTGATGTGGATGAAGACACACTTAAACAATCGGCAATAAGTGGTTCAATGATTATCAATGAACACACAACTCTTCTTGTTGATATATTTGAAATGGTAAAAATTCTAAATCCTGACTGGTTTAAAGAGGAAGCAAAAGTTGCCCAAAAAATGGCAAAATCCGGTAAGAAAACCCTGTTATTTGCCGAAGACTCAGCATTTTTTAGAAATCAGGTGAAAACCTTTATGGAAGACGATGGTTTTACAGTTCTCGAAGCTGAGGATGGCCGTATTGCCTGGGAGCTTTTAAAAGAGAGGGTTGATAACATTGATCTTGTGGTGACTGACCTTGAAATGCCTAATATGGACGGGTTTGAATTGACACAAAAAATTAAGGCGGACCCTAAATACTCTCACCTTGATGTCATAGCACTGACATCCCTTGCAAGCGAAGCCCACATAGAAAAAGGCAAAAAAGTTGGTATTGATGAGTATGAGATTAAACTTGACAGAGAGAGACTGATGAAAGTAATCAGAAAATATCTCAATTTAAGTAAATAACCACTTAATACAAAAGGAGATAAAAATGGCAGAGACAGCAACTACAATTTCGTCCAGTGATCTGGAATTTGCAACTTTCTATGTTGGTGGTGCCCTTTGCGGAATCAATATCCTTAATATACAAGAGATCAATAAACATTTTGATATTACGCAGGTCCCCCAATCTTCCGGCTATGTTAAAGGTATTCTAAACCTAAGGGGAAGAATTGTAACCATTATTGATCTTGGTAAAAAACTTGGATTGGAACCCATTAATAAAAATCAGAATAACAGAAATATTATTGTTAATTCTGAAGATGAGCATATTGGGCTTCTTGTTGACTCCATAAGTGATGTTGCCATTGCAAAAAAAGAGGATATTGAACCTGCTCCATCCAATATTGGCGGTGTTAAAGGGAAATATTTCCAGGGTGTTCTAAAAACTGAAACACAGCTTATTGGCATTCTTGATATTGATGAGGTGTTAAAAGAATAATGGATAATCTAAAAGCAATCGTTGTTGATGATACAATTGTTTACCGCAAAATAGTAAGTGACGTTTTAAGAGAAATACCAGGTATTGAAGTTGTTGCTGCTGCACACAATGGAAAAATTGCTTTATCTAAAATTGCTACACTTAAACCTGATTTTATAACCCTTGATATTGAAATGCCGGAAGTCAACGGTATAGAGGTGCTGCAAGCATTAAAAGGTCAGGCTGACGCGCCTGTGGCAATTATGTTATCTACTTTGACCCATGAGGGTGGAGAGATGACCATGAAAGCTTTGGAGCTTGGAGCCTTTGATTTTGTACCCAAACCAGATCAGGGTACAATGGCTGAAAATATGGAAAAGGTTAAAAAAGCCATTTTACCCATTGTGGATGCCCTTAAAAGACAAAAAAGAACAAAGTTTAAACCCGGACGTCAATTCGATAGAAAAAGTATATCAAAACCTCAGCCTTTAAAAACTGTGGGCGCTACACCTCCTATAACTCAGACCAAAAGAGCCATCCGAAAATCAAAATCAGAAATTATTGGAATTGGAATTTCTACAGGAGGGCCAAATGCATTAACCAAAATGATTCCCATGCTGCCGGAGGAGTTTAACGTACCTGTCTTAATTGTACAGCATATGCCGCCAATGTTTACAGCATCACTTGCCAACAGCCTTAACAGCAAATCAAAACTTGATGTTAGAGAAGCTGCAAATGGAGATATCCTGGAACCTGGCACAGTATTAATCGCCCCGGGTGGGAAGCAGATGAAAATTGTTGCAGGTGCCGATGGTATATCAAGGAAAATTAAAATCACTGACGATCCCCCGGAAAACTCCTGTAAACCTTCTGTTGATTATCTGTTCCGATCAATTGCACAACACTATGTAGGCAGGGCAACAGGTGTTATTATGACAGGGATGGGGTCGGACGGTTCAAAGGGCCTTGTTCAAATGAAACAAAATGGCAGTACGATTATTGCCCAGAATAAAGAGACATGTACTGTTTACGGCATGCCAAAAGAACCGGCTGAATCCGGTACTGCAGATATTATTGTCCCCTTGGAAAAAATTGCCCAGGAAATTGTCAAAACTGTAAGTTTATGAAAACCTCTTTATTGATATCAAGATAATTTATGGCAACAA
>JAOZRI010000479.1 GCA_029940235.1 Desulfobacula sp.
ACTTCTGTAAAAGGCGGGTTACCAGCTCTGGGGTCTGGAATACAGATAAGTTTACCACCAAGCATACATGCTATCAAAAGAACGTTACAAAGTCCAAAACAATGATACCACGGAAGCACACCCATGGATGTATGAAAATCTCCTGCATACATTTTTTCGGGCGATTTGCCTTCACCATGCACAACTCTTGCCCATTCATGTAATGCAAAACAATTGTAGGTGACATTTGTATGGGATAATTCTGCACCTTTTGGAACTCCGGTTGTACCGCCTGTATAGAGCATGAGTGCCGTGTCTTGTTCAGGATTGATGGTCACAGATGGTGGATCAGGTGATGCCTTTGCCAGAATATCATCATACATAATGTGGCCTGGTGCATGCCTGTCTGCTTTAGGAATTTTTCCAAGAAGTCCACCCAGAAAAGCCTTAATTGTAGGCAGATAGGATTTAATATTGCAGACAACCACAGTCTCAACATTTGTACCCTCAATGGCTTTTACGGTGTTGGGATAAAACAGTGGATGATCCATGCAGAAAACCATTTTTGATTCTGAATTGTTAAGCTGAAACTGCAGCTCAGAAGCTGTATAGACAGGATTACATGTAACAGCCACAGCACCGGCTTTTAGAATTCCAAACAGTATTTCCGGAAACTGAGGCAGATTGGGAAGAAATATGGCAATTTTATCATTTTTCCCAATTCCTTTGCCTGCCAAAAAATTTGCTATTTTATCAGCTGCATCTTTGACCTGGGCATAGGTTCGGGTGGCACCATTGAAAATGGTAAAAACATTGTCAGGATAATTTTTTGCAGAGTCATCAAGAAGTTTAAATATAGGAAATTTATAATTACTGATTGTGTGTGACACACCTTCCGGCCAGAACGGGGTTTTCCAGATTTGATCCTTCATGTTGCTTCCTCCTATTAATTTTCATTAAAATTTACAGGATGTGCTCAGGATATGTAATTGAACAGGGAGTAATAAAGTCTGCTATTGTTTTAACTGTCATAAAAAAACAATAATCAAATAGTTTTTTATTGGGTATCAAAAAAAAGTGTGGCTGGCAATATTTTTTTTATGCTGCCAAAACCAAACCTTTATTCTATTTTCGCAGATCAATTTGAATCATAAACTCTTTTAACCCTTGAAGTTAAAGATGACACGATTTCATAATTAATTGTATTTATATTTTGAGCAAGCTCGTCAGCACCAATGACTTTATCTGCCTGCCTGCCAATCAAAACTACTTCATCTTCAACCTGAACGTCAGGGATATGCCCAACATCAATAATGGTTTGGTCCATACAGACCCGCCCTACAATGGGAGCTTTGTCTCCCTTGACAAGCATGTACCCCTTTGATGAAAAAAGTCTTGAAAACCCATCAGCGTAGCCAATGGGCACTGATGCAAGTACAGTATCCTGTTTTGTCTCATGGGTCATGCCGTAACTAACCTTAAATCCTGGAGAAACTTCTCTTACAGATGTTATAATTGATTTCAGGGTCATGGCAGGGACAAGATTTACCTTTGATGTATCAATTTCATTGGAGGGATAAAGCCCGTATAAAGAGATACCTGCTCTGACCATGTCATAGTGGGAATCGGGATACTCCAGGATGCCAGCACTGTTTGCAGCATGGCAAGTTTTAAATTCAATACTCTCATTTTTAAGGTCATTGAGCAGAGAATCAAATCTGTCTAACTGCAAAAGTGTATAGGTTCTCTCTTTGTGGTCTGCAGCTGCAAGATGGGTGTATATGCCTTGAGTTTCAATACCCGGCAGGCTCACAATTTTTTGAATATCCTGAATATTTTTTTTACGTGTGACCTTCAGGTCATTAATATTCATCCCCACCCTGCCCATGCCAGTATCTATTTTTAGATGTGTTTTGATTTTAATGCCTTGATTATGTGCAGCCTGTGACAAAGCTTTTGCCATTTTATAATTGTAAATTGTTGTGGTCAGATCAAGTTCACTGGCAAGCACAGCCTGCTCTGGATAAATATAGCCAAAGACAAGAAGAGGTGCTGTAATCCCGGCGTCTCTTATCTCAACGGCCTCATCAAATCTTGCTACTCCAAGAGTATCCGCACCACTTTGCAAGGCTTTGCTGGCAACCTTTACAGCACCATGGCCATAGGCATCAGCCTTAACCACAGCCATGAATTTTGATTTTTTTT
>JAOZRI010000480.1 GCA_029940235.1 Desulfobacula sp.
TCACAGTTATGTTTGCCATTGGCCGTCTGCCGGGATGGATTGCCCAGTGGAAAGAGGATATGGTTGATCCTGAAACAAGGCTCACACGACCCCGCCAGATTTATACCGGCAATGAACTTCAAGATTATATTCCCATTGGTAAACGATAATATCAGTAAAGCCAAACATTCCTGACCGCAGCAGATATTAATTTAGAGCAAAAATCTGCTTGCATTCAATGCCACCATAGAAATTGTAAGCATTACTCAAGGTATTGGCGGGTTAAATCAAGCCACCGATGAGATAAAAGTAAGCTCTGATCTTGTAAAACAGAGTGCGGCCAAGATGAGTACACTTGCAGAGACAATGAGTAAAATAGTCCAGACTTTTAAGGTGTAGATTTAATTGAACAGATTGATCTGTTTTTAGTTTAAACATTTTTTATACTTTGAAAAATCCCAGGCATAATGACTGCTGTATAAGCAATTATTATACCTGGGATTTTTTTGGTCATATGACCATTATTTTCCTTGACAACTTGAATTAACATGCGTATATTTTAGTCAAATGATCAAAACAAGGAGAATTTATGCCGCGCCCTAAAAGACCAAGATGTATTTCAGCCCGTCCGGAAACCAAGGGTTTTATACCCCATGGTGCCATGGAAACAGGTGAAGTTATCCTCTCTTTCGAAGAGTTAGAAGCAGTCAGACTTATAGACTATGAGGGTTTTGATCAAACAGGTGCAGCCTCAATCATGAAAGTCTCAAGACAGACATTTGGCAGAATACTTAAACAGGCAAGATACAATATTTCCAGAGCTCTTGTTACTGCCAAGCGCCTCACCATTCAAGGTGGATGCTATGAGATGCGAAGGCGTGGCAGGGGCAGAGGTCGAATGCGTGGACAAGGATATGGACGACAGGCTGTTACAAAATCATCCATTGAATAACAGCCTGTTGATACTGTTTAAAATACAAAGAAGGAGGTGATATTATGCCGGGATTTAATCAAAGAGGACCAGAAAGTCAAGGTCCCATGACAGGAAGACGACAGGGAAGATGTGCAGACAATGCAAATGTTGGAGGCTTTGGAGGACGATGCCAGAGGGGCAGATCTGGAAGAGGCAACCGAGGCATGGGCAATGCGCAATGGAATATGCCTGCTGGACAGGCACCCAGTACCTTTGACAACAAAGATGCTCTCAACCAGCGGGCCCAAAGTCTTGAAAACGAACTTCAAGCAATCAAGCAGGAGCTGAAAAACCTGTCCAACTCTTAACTTTTTACATAAACAGCCTGCATTCATAGCAGGCTGTTTATGATTCTTTTGAAAATTCCATAGTGTGAATCACACAATATTTACAATTTACCGATCGTCCTTAAAAAAAATCTCTGAAGGCCTGTATTATATAATTAACATCCTCCTTTGAAATATCAAGATGTGTTACAAGCCTTAGATGATTATTTGTATCAATAACAATTTTCCTCTGTTTTAAAAACTTATACAGAGTGGGTATATCTGCATTAATATCAGCAAAGACCATATTTGTCTGCACGGTTTTCATGTTGATATGAACACTTTTTATCTCACTTAAACCTTGTGCCAGAGCCAAGGCATTGTCATGATCTTTTTCAAGTCGTTGAATATTATTTAAAAGAGCATAGATGCCTGCCCCTGCCAAAAATCCTGCCTGACGCATACCTCCGCCGAGGACTTTACGCCAACGCCTTGCTTGTTTAATCTGCTCTTTTGAACCGCAAAGAACAGATCCAACAGGAGCACCCAGGCCCTTTGACAGGCAGCATGAAATGGTATCAAAATATTTAGTAATCTCTTTGACATCAACTCTGAGCTTGATTGCAGCATTAAAAACTCTTGCTCCGTCAAGGTGAAAACTTAAATTATTATCATCTGCAAATATTTTTGCTTTTTTTAAATACTCCAATGGCAATACTTTACCAGCCATTGTATTTTCAAGGCATAAAAGTTTTGTATTGGCAAAATGGATATCATCGGGTTTGATAAACTGAGATACCTTTTCAAGGTTTAAGGTTCCATCTTCTTCAAAATCCAGGGGCTGGGGCTGAATACTTGCCAATACTGCAGCTCCGCCCCCTTCATACTTGTAGGTGTGGGCATGCTGTCCCACAATATATTCATCCCCTCTTTCACAATGGGTCATCAAAGCCAGAAGATTGC
>JAOZRI010000094.1 GCA_029940235.1 Desulfobacula sp.
AAAGATGTTCATGGGATCTGTGCATTGGGTTTCTAAGCTGCATGGAAGCAACATTAGCCCAGCCTCTTTCATCAAAGATAGCACGGGTTTCTGTTGGTGTAAGATAAACACCTTTAAATTTTTCAGGAAACTCACCTTCTGAAAGAACTTTTACAGGGCCTGCAAGACAGAACTCTTTTCTTGCCATAACCATCTGAACACCTGGATGATCTTCCATGGCAATTTTCCAGAATACGTCATCTTCAGACTCTTCACCATGTCCTTTATAGACTTTTTCACATTCCCATTTTTTTTCATCTTCGGTCATTTCAAATTTATCTTCAATTTTCATGGTGGCAAAAATCTCACCATCTCTTTCAAGAGTAATTTCATCACCGACATTGATTCCTGATGCATCTTCTTTGGAAGCATCAAGCATTACAGGTACAGGCCAGAATGTACCATCAGCAAGAAGGAAATTTTCTGAAACACCCTTCCAGTCTGCCTTGGTCATAAATCCGTTAAGGGGGCTGAATCCGCCAATACCCAGCATAATCAAGTCACCTTTAACCTGGGAAGATATCTCAATTTTTTTAAGACCTTCTGCTTTTTTAATTTCTGCTTCAAGCTCTGCGCCTTCGAGTTTACAGCATACGAGTCCTTTTCCGCCATGTGGAGCTACTAATTTAGACATATACTTCTTTCTCCTTTGAGTTTATATAAATTAACCACCTATGTTAAATAAATATTTGCATAAATATCTATTTAGAATTTAAAATATAAAAATTCTTTTTATGATTTAATGAGCAGCAATTGTTTTGTCAAGAATTTTATTCATTTATATGTAAAATCCTTGCAATTTCATCCATTGAATCCACATTAAAATCTGCTTTCATATCAGAATTTTTAAAGGCTGCGAACCTGACCTTTGCTCTTTCAGCTGCCTGTCCGTCATATTGAGAATCACCAATAAAAAAAAGTTCGTCTGGATTTAATTGAAATTTTTCCATTATTATCAGCAGTTGTTCAGGATCTGGCTTTGGGTTTTTAACCTTGGCTGCTGTCATTACAATATCAAAATATTTTTCAAGATTAAAATATTTTAAAATATTTTCCATTGTATCGGTTCTATTGGTGGCAATGCCTATAATATATCCATTATCTTTTAAAAGGCCAAGAAGCTTTTCAAAACCTTTTTCCATTCTCATATACTCAATAAATTTATGATACCCAATATTTTTAAGACAATCATATACTTTAGAGATATCAGCCATTTCCGAAAATAGATATTCAATGGCTGCTTTAACAGTCATCATATGAATATTAGTAAACTGCTCATCTGTTAATTGAGGTTTATTAAATTCATTTAAAACTTCTTCATAATATTTTCGATTGGCAACAGCAGTGTCAAACATGACACCATCACAATCAAATACAATAGCCTTAATTTTTGAAACATCCATAATTAAAAACTCAAAATTAGAAATTAAAAACTGCTGTCAATCAGGACCCGGTTTTCTGCTTTTCAATAAATTTGGCATATACTCTTATATGAAGTGAAGGCCTGTACTTGGAATCAGTTTTAAAGGTCAACAGATCATATACCTGGCCTGGCTTATCTGATAAAGCTTTAACTTTAACCAGCCATGATTTTTCATCTTTTTTGGGTGCAATAAGGCTGGCCTTAATATTTGTATTGACCTTCTGTTCCACACCAAGAATTGAAAATTTATATTTTTCCACAGGAGTTATCTTAATAATTGTTTCCAGAGTATTGCCTGGCAACCCTTCAAGATAAACTGATCTGGGCTCAATTGTCGCTATTTTTTCCACAGGACCAGTTACAGTTACAGTAAATCCTGCTTTTTCAGGGTCATCTGTTTTGATCATGGTGACTTTTTTCATTGTCCTGCCGCCATAACCTCTGGTTTTAAAACTTAAACTTATTTTTCCTTCCCCTCCCGGGGGAATCTCCCTGTCAAAGGAGTGTTTATCACAGCCTCAGGGAGGTTTTACATTGGTTATATGTAAAAGTGTATCACCCACATTTTTCACTTTAAATTCATGGGTGACATGCACACCATCAGGCACTGATTCAAATGTAAAAACAGGATTGTCTATCAAAACCTTTGGCTGCGCCATTGCCTGGTATGCCAAAAACATTGGTATAAACAAGATGGCAATTATGATATTTATTTTTTTCATGATACAGACTTTACCTCTTCTTGAACAATTAATAATTAAGCCGTGATTGGAAAACCTGATTTAACCTATTACTGTTTGTTAAACAGATTTTTTAAATCCTTTGTTGCTGATTCAACATCTTTAATGGTTGAATCAATGATTTCTTTTGTTACTGCACCGGTTTTAGCTCCAAAACTGTCATAATCCTTCAAATTTTCAAGAGCCTGATCATAACCAAATTGTTTTAATTGGTCATTGAAAATTTTTGTCACTGAATCAGCCTCGATATTCTCATAAAGAGCACCGAAAATCTGTTCAAATGCCTGGGCTGCTGTTGCACCATTTGTCTTTTTACCCACATCAGTTAAATGGATATCCGACAGAGGGGCTGTAATCTTGTTACCTGTAAGACCTGTGATCGCTAGATGAATTTTACCACCTTTGACCACGACATCGTTAATGATAATTTTTTTACCTTGTTTGCTTTTACTGGTATCACTCTTTTTTGCAGCTTTTCCTTCTGCTTTTGCACTTTTTTTAATGTTTTTTAAAAGAGTCTGAAAATTATCAGAACCTGTAATTTTCTCATAGGTAATTTCCGGAGAGAGAATTTCTATTTTATTAATAATCATCGGATTTTTAGTAATTGAGCTTTCATCTATATCCACATGGATGGAAGTCACTTTCATTGCCTGGGCTGATTTAAAGCCTTTTGGATTGCCCAGAAGGAATTTCTTTATTGTTGCCTGACCTGAAAAAATCGATATATTGACATCTTCTACTTCTACATCGGTTTTTGTAATCTTGGGACCAAAAGTATTTATACTTTTTTTAATCAAAGGCCCAAGGTTGGACATGGTAAAAAATGCAATCCCTGCTACCACAGCAATTACCACAACACCTACAACTAATATTTTTTTCATGGATTACCTCCTTTTTTATGTAGCACCAAGTCAAACCGCCAATTTTTCAGTCAGGTGCCTCAATACTAAATTAAAAAAACTGTTCATTAATCATACAACAGATTCCTTTTTTATGCTTTATCTTTTTTTTATCAATGGACAAAACTTTTACAGCACCCATGAGAGCATTGGTTACAATAATATCAGAATAGAGATAAAACTGCTCTTTTGGTATTGGTTTTTTGCAAATATCATACCCTTTATCTGACAGTATCGTCAATACAGATTTGATTGTTACTCCATCAAGCACATGGGCAGATTCCGGGATTATTACACTCCTCTCTTTGATGGCAAAGATACTGGCTGTATTGGTCTCAGATATTGTCAGATCTGGATTTAAAATAATTGCCTCGTCACCGCCATTATCTTTGGCAAATTTTCCTGCCATATCATAGTAGAGATAATTCATGGTTTTATAATCTGCAAGGGGAGATTGTCTTGGAAAGGGATATGTAATAAGGTTCAGACCTTGCTGCCCCAGCATTTCAAGCCTGTGAGTGTACTGCCTTACAAAGGCTGCTGTGAATATAGCGGTGTCATTTACTGGATCAGATTTTGATATTATCAATTTAACGGCAAGCAGGTTATTATGGAATCCATTTTCCTTAATTAAAGCATTAATCACATTTTCCCAGTTAATTTCAGGTGGCGTTTGACCAAAAAGTTTCTCCCAAGCTCTATTTAACCTGGACACATGCTCTTTAAGATAAGATATTTTGCCCCTGTTTACTCGAATGGTTTCAAAAAGCCCTGCCCCGTATTGAAATCCAGGGCTGACTGCCGACACCACAGCCTTATCCTGATTAATGATTGTGCCATTTACCCAGGCTTTTATCTTTGATTTATTATCCATATCTTACAAACCTGACTGATTTAAAAGTGTGAAGAGTTATTCAGAGTGCAAGAGAGAGATTCCATCAATGTCTTTCCCTTATCAATGGTTTCCTGGAACTCTTTTTCAGGGTCTGAATCATAAACAATGCCGCCACCAACTGAAAAAAACACCTTATGATCTGTAATGGTTGCTGTCCTTATTGCAATGGAAAGATCCATGGTATCATGAAAACTAATGTATCCAATTGACCCTGTATAAACATGGCGCTTTATTGATTCAAGTTCATCAATGATTTCCATGGAGCGTATTTTAGGACATCCTGTAATAGAGCCGCCGGGAAACGTTGCCTTTAAGAGATCAACAGAAGTTTTATCATCTTTAAGCTCCCCCTCTACAACAGAAACAAGATGAAAAACATTCTCATAGGCTTCAAGACGTTTATGCTCCCTTACAACGACAGATCCATGTTTTGTAACGCGGGATAGATCATTGCGCATGAGATCAACAATCATGGTCAGTTCAGCATCATCTTTAAGGCTGCATTTAAGATCTTGACCATTTTTTTTATCCTGCTCTTTTGTGCTGCCCCTTGCAATAGTTCCCTTTATGGGCCGTGATTCAACAGATCTTCCCTGCTGCCTTATAAATCTTTCAGGAGATGTGGAGACAATTATATGATCCCTGGCATTAATATAACTGAAAAAAGGAGCAGGGTTTCTTTTAAACAGGTCTTGAAAAAGAGAGTATGCATCTCCAAAAAAATTTGCTTCAAACCGCTGGGAAAGGTTGGCCTGATAAATATCTCCCGCCTTTAAATAATCAATAATTTTATTTACGGAACTTATATACTGTTTTTTTGTAAAGCTTGATTGAAACCCTGAGGTGGATTCTGTTTTGTCTCCTGATTTATTAATGGAAAAAGATTTTCTTTTAATATTGTTTTTTAATCTGTCAAAAAAAAACTTCTTATTCCCATTAATTATTTTATCCTTTGTTCTGGATTTTAATTCATCGGATAATATGGAAATACAGAGTATTGCCTGATCTGTTTTATCTGAATTTTTATCTTGAATAAGAACAATGGAAGGAGCATAAAGGCATAGATCCGGCAACCCGATATCTTGACAGGTAGTAGGAAGTTTTTCAATCAAATCTTTTAAATCATAGGCAAAATATCCAAACAACCCTGAAAGTACTGGAAGATTAAAACCATCATGATGGAGTTTAAATCTATCTAATAATGCCTGGATGATAGAGAAAGGGTCTTGTTGTATACAGCATTCTCTCCCCATATATGTAATGGATACATCTTTGTGTTTGCCTACAACCCCAAGCCAGGGTTTTACAGCAAGTATATTATATCTTGAACTGTCAAGACTGGAACCTGACAATAGAAGAACAGTGCCCCAATCTTGTGCAAAGGGTGCTGCAAAATGTTCAAATGGACGATCAAGAGTAATTGTTTCCATATGAACATCTGCTAAATAAGGAAGGTTTTCTATTACTTCCTTATTTAACAACTCCCTGTTTTCAGGGTTTTTCATCTCAAGAAAGGATTGATTGCTTTTTCTCTGCCTATGCTTGTTTCCGGCCCATGGCCAGTATATACAATTGTGTCATCATCCAGGGCAAAAACTTTTTGTTTAATACTTGAAATCAAAGTATCAAAATCACCGCCTGGCAGATCTGTCCTGCCTATGGAGCCTGCAAACAGAGTATCACCTGCAAAAAGATGCCCTTTTGTATAAAGGCAGATACCTCCCTTTGAATGACCTGGGGTGTGAATCACCTTAAGTGTTATTTCACCAAACTTGATTTCATCACCATCATTTAAATGTATGTCAGCAGGAGGTGAATTTTCAGATTCAAGACCAAACATTTTAGCTGACTGGGAGAGCTGGCTAAACATTGGCTCATCCTCGGGATGAATGGCAATTGGAGCTCCTGTTGCTTTTTTCATTCTTTTATTGGCACTTACATGGTCAAAATGCCCATGGGTATTAATTAAATATTTTACAATTAATTCAGATTCTGCAAGCTTCATTAAAATTTTATCAGGGTCATCCCCGGGATCTATCACTACAGCTTCTCTTGTTGATTCACATCCTACAATAAAACAATTGGCCATAATAGGGCCAACTTCAAGTTTTTCTATTATCACAAAACACCTCCAGCTAAGCAATTGTTGCTACAATACAATTTAAAATTTTGACTCGATCTAAAACGATTCCTGGGCTTTAATACGGTCAAGAACTCCGTTGATAAAAGGTCCTGAATCTCGTGTTCCATATTTTTTCCCGATTTCAACAGCCTCGTTTATGGTTACACTGCAAGGAATGTCAGGATGTTTTAAAAACTCAAATGCCGCAATGCGCATGATATTTCTGTCCACTACGGGCATCCTGGAAATTTTCCAGTGTTTTGAATACTTTTCTAAAAAACCATCAATTTGAGAATAGTTTTCATTTACACCCTTTACAAGTTCAAGGAAAAAAGGCTTAACACTATTTGTGAGTTTCTCTTCATTACTGGCACAAAATGCATCAAGATTTTCATCTAAGTCCTGGCTTGGAAAAGCCTTTTCCATATCCAGGGCAAAAAGTGCCTGAAGTGCAAGTTCCCTTGCCTGTCTGCGGTCACCCATTATTAATACTAACCTTTTTCAAGACTGTTAGAAAGGTTTGCCATCTCTATGGCACCAAGGGCAACATCAAAACCCTTATTACCAGCCTTGGTACCCGCTCTTTCAATGGCCTGTTCAATGGTTTCTGTGGTGAGAATGCCAAACATCACAGGAATTCCTGTATCAAGAGAGACAGATGCAATACCCTTTGATACTTCTGCGCATACATAATCATAGTGTGTGGTGGCACCCCTTATAACAGCACCTATACATATAATGGCATCATATTTTCCCATATTTGCCATCATCTTTGCTGCAAGGGGAATTTCAAATGCTCCGGGGACTTTTAAAATAGTAATATCATCTTCTTCTGCCCCGCTTCGTGTAAGAGCATCAAGAGCTCCATCCACAAGCTTGCCTGTAATAAAATCATTAAACCTGGAAACTATGATTCCAAACTTTTTCCCCTGGGCCTGTAAACCTGCTTCTATAATTTTTGCCATTTTGTTTATCCTTTTCCTTTATCCAATCTCAAATCATTCAAAACAGGTTGGTGCAAAATAGATAATTTTTTCAAGTTCAAGGCGGAAAATAAATTTGACCACAGGCATACATACAGTATTTCGAGGATCAAATTTATTTTCCAACGCCGAAATTGGAAAAATTAGCATTTTGCAGTGACCTGTTTCACATATGAAGTAAATGTCCCATTTTAGCCTGCTTACACTTCAAATACCCCTGATTGTATGGATTTGGTTCAATCTCTATGGGAACCTGTTCAACCACACTTAATCCATAACCTTCCAGACCAACCATTTTTTTAGGATTATTGGTCAAAAGTCTCATTTTCTTAACACCAAGGTCAACAAGCATCTGTGCTCCCACTCCATAATCTCTCATATCAGCTTTAAACCCAAGTTTTTCATTGGCTTCAACAGTGTCCATGCCCTGGCGTTGATATTCATAGGCTTTTAACTTGTTCACAAGACCAATGCCGCGGCCTTCCTGACGAAGATATAGAATAACTCCACTCCCCTCTTCTTCCATCATTGCCATGGCTTTATGCAGCTGCGCCTGGCAGTCGCATCTGAGAGAGGAGAAAACATCTCCTGTCATACACTCTGAATGAACCCTTACCAGAATTGCTTTTTTAGGATCAACAACCCCTTTTACAAGGGCAATATGAGTTAAATTATCAATCTCATTTTCATAGGCAATTATTTTAAACTCTCCACCTACCCCTGTTGGAATCATGGTTTGGGAGGCTCTTTTCACAAAACTTTCAGTCTGTAACCTGTATTTGACCAGGTCTGCAACAGTACAGATGCCAATACCATGTTTTTTTGCAAATTTTTCTAATGACGGCATCCTTGCCATAGTACCGTCATCATCCATGATTTCACAAATTACTCCGGCAGGTTTCATACCCGCAAGGCGGGCTAAATCAACAGAACCTTCTGTCTGTCCAATCCTTTCCATGACACCACCGTCCTTTGCACGCA
>JAOZRI010000481.1 GCA_029940235.1 Desulfobacula sp.
GGCATTGAAGGGACTTGCTCTCCTGCAAGGACATATCCTCCATCAAGTCTTAAAACACTTCCTGTCATATAGGGAGCATCTTTGATAATAAAATGGCAGGCTTTAACCACATCATCCATGGTGCCTGTCCGTCCCATAAGGGTGTGATTGATCAAAGAGTGCTTCTCTTTTCTTGTAAGAACCTCTTTCCATCCCCGGGTGTTTTGCGCATGGCGGGTTTCAAAAATACCCAGCATTATTTCATTGACCCTGATATTTGGAGCTCCAAGACGCGCCCAGGTTTCAGTCAAAGAAGAGATACCTCTGTTGGCAGCTGCGTACCCATCATTAAAAACAAGAGCTGCTGGGCCAGATCGCCCCACAAGACCTGCTATGGATGATATATTGATAACCGCTGCATCCTTGGATTTTTTTAATAGAGGAAACACAGATTTAAACACCCATTGCTTGGCTTTAAGGGTTGTTTCAATTTCAAGATCCCATTGATCTTCAGTATATTTGCCATGAACCGTGGGCCAGCCTCCCCGTTCAATATTATTTATTAAAATATCCAGGCGTCCATATCTGGTTTTTATCTGTTCTGCAAGTATTTCAACATCGTTAATCCTGCGCAAATCTGCTGTTATAATAGTATGCTCTGCTGTGGAGATATTAAAATCCTTCTCCATCTGCCCAAAGGAATCTTTCCAGTCATGACGTACTAAAACAAGCCTGGCGCCCTCTTTTGCAAGGCCAAGACCAATTGCTTTTCCAATACCTTGAACAGCCCCGAGAACCAGAGCAACTTTTCCTTTAATCTCCATCTTCTTGTTCTCCAAAAGTCATTTTTATGCCAAACAACATATATTTCACCCAAGAAAGCCCAAGGTTTAATAAGGTCTCGTCATCTTTTTTGATGCTCTCTTTAATCTTTTCAGGAATATTGAATTCATATAAAAGATTATTGTTAACAATCTGCTCTTTAAACTCATCCAGATCATACAAAGCCAGATAAAATTTATCAGACAGGACACCCTCAAGTTTACCCGGTAAAATCTGATTTTTAAGACTTATCAATTCCATGAGCCTGTCATTTTCTCTATTGTGTTTTTCAATATTTTGACCTTTAAGCCACTCTCGAACTTTCTGATTGGATTTATGTTCAAACCCTTTACAGTGAGGCTCCTCAATAAGTGCAAAATATTGAGCAATTTCTCCTGTCTCCCTGGATCTGGCAATTGCACGAGCCAATGGATACATGCGGCAGGAGGCTGGTCTATCATCGTACACAGAACACCCTTTTGGAGTCACAAAAGGACATTCATGCCCACTGTCCGGATTTGGTTTGAATTCAACCACAGGCAAACCAGATTCAGGGCCATAATGTAAAGAGGTATAAGTTCTTAAAAAAGATTGTGATGGTATGCCAAGGTTTTTTTTTAACCTCAAAACATCATATGGTGTTAATGCCTGGTTTAAATCGCGACAGCACTCATTAAAACATTGATTTTCTGAATTGCAATTAAAATGCATCAGATCTTCAAGATCAATTGGGATCATCTCTTCTGACATTGGTGTTTTCCTTTAGTTAACTTTTAGTTTTAAATTCTTAGTTTTAAATTATCAATTATCTTTCCAAATTGCCAGCCTCTTTTAAAACTTTAATATTTACTATATATTGTATTTTAATACTTATAATTTCAATATATGTTGTTGGTTAAGATATAAACAGGAACATTTAAGAATCAAGGCAAATCCTTTTTAAAATTTTCTTGATAAATACAGCTTGACAAACTCAGTAAGAGGGTGTTATTCGATTTTTGAATATATTTAGCGGTAGATATATTTTGACACGTTTTGAAAATTTAAGAATTACTAGATCAGACAGTAAGGTTTATATATAAATTGTCTGGTTGAAATAAGAGAGTAGCACAACGGTATTGTGCATTTTTGATTAACTTATATTAATGGAGGTATTTTAAATGCCATCTTTTGTAATTGCAGAAAAATGTGACGGCTGCAAAGGCGGGGATAAAACAGCATGTATGTACATCTGTCCCAATGACCTGATGGTTCTTGAACCCAATGAAATGAAAGCATATAACCAGGAACCAGATCAATGCTGGGAATGCTTTTCATGCGTTAAGATCTGTCCTACCCAGGCAATTGAAGTTAGAGGATATTCTGACTTTGTACC
>JAOZRI010000095.1 GCA_029940235.1 Desulfobacula sp.
TCATTAAGATAATCATAATCATCAGGAGAAGGGCAGTACATAACTTCATGGCGAAGAGCCTTTGTTTTAATATTACAGCCTTCCCAGACACCTTGAGCCATCTTGTTAATCAAAAATGAGTGGGGGCCGCCAACATTAACAACAATACCTGCATCAATCTTTGTACCGTCTTTTAATGTAATGCCTGTTACTTTGTTGTCTTCACTTCTAACATCAACCACTTCGGCATTAAACATGAATTTTGCACCTTTGGCTTCAGCCGCCCTCATGATATTATGGGCTGAAAGAGCAGGATCATTTACATAACCTGCTTCAGGACAGAAGATACCACCCTCGAGATCTTTTGTGGATTCATCATAAAATTTTGGGTCTTCGGGCCGTCTGATTGGCCAGAATTCATGGAGATCAGCTACAGGAACTTCTTTTTTAATTTTATCAATACTCCACTCTTCATAATTAACACCAACTTCATCATAATTTTTTTGAACCTTTTTCCAGTCATGCCCCTGGGATTTAATAAGGATTGATCCTGTGTTCATATATCGGGCAAGACCTTTTTCATCTTTTACATTATCAAGATAATTTTCCCAGTCCAGCCAGTATTTAAAACCTTCATATGCCATGGCAACACCGTCAGCAGTAGAATAGTGTGCCCTTACTATGGCACAGGAACCTGCTGTTGAGCCTTCTCCAGCATCTGGAAGTTTATCAACGTTTAAAGTTTTGTATCCCATTTTAGAAAGCTCGTAGGCAATGGGAGCTCCAATAACTCCTGCTCCAATGACAATTGCATCATATTTTTCAGTCATGTTTGTTTCTCCTTATTATTTAATTGTTTTATTTTATAAATTTTTTATAAAGTCATTAAATTTCTCTTCTCCGGCAGGTTTTAATCCAAACTCTTTTCCTGCACCAAGAACAGCATGTATCATATCCCTTCCATACCCTCTTGAACAGGTTATTACCAACCCTGGGTTATCAATATCTTTACTCAATGTTACAATTTGACAGGGAACATGGGAAAATGGCCCCTGAAAAAGAAAAGGAGCTTTTTTTTCAGGATCCATAAAATCAAGTGTTGTCAACTTTTCACAAATTGAAAAAATATTTTTTCCGACTAAAGCCACAAACAGTGTAGCTTCTGTCACATCGGTAAATCCAGAATCATCAGGCATTGCAACAGCTGTTTCACCAAAATTATAGATTGATGCCTGGGTGTTGTTCATGCGGTTGATTAATATCCCTTTATCAAGGAGACTGTTACCCGGCATTTCAGGAATTGTCATTTGAAACGGGTTTTGCCCGGCAAGATTGGAATCCTGCAAATCAAACCGCTGTTTATGAGTTAAATCTATAAGGTAAGGCCCATCACCCTCACCTTCGTACTCCATTACTATTTCCCAATTATTTATATTTTTTGTCTTAGCAGGTGTACCTTTTAATACAACTGGAGAAACTCTTTGTGTTTTATTCATGATTTTTCCCTTTACATTTTCATCCTTGAACCTTCAGGATCATAAAATGGCATTGCTACAATTTTTCCATAAATTCTATCATCACCACACTCATCTTCAAAAATTTCAAGCCTGGTGCCAATTTTAGAAAGAGGACCCTCTACCAGGGCCATACCCACTGCCTCTTTTAATGAAAAACTATCTCTTGCAGTGCAGACATAACCCCTGACTTTTTCATCCACAATCAAAGAGCCGTCATGGGGAGCTCGAGTATTGTTTTCCATTTTAAATCCCACAAGTTTCAACCGGGTTTTATCACTCTCTGCCTGGGCAAGCGCTACCGCACCAATAGTTTTTGCATCACTCTTGCTGCGATCCCACAAAAAGCCCAGTCCCACATCAAGAAGATTTGTTCTCTGTTCTGATTCCTGACCCAGGATGATATGGCATTTTTCCATGCGGAGCACATTCTGGGCTTCAACACCAAAGTTCTGTATATTAAACTTACTGCCTGCCTCTTTAAGCATAAGCCATACTGACTGCATATACGATGACGGCACATGGAGTTCATAGGAGAGTTCACCCACAAAACCAAGTCGCATGGCTTTTACAGGGATACACTCCTTTATAGTGAATTCTTTATATTCTGAAAATCCAAATGCTTCATTGGATATGTCAATATCCACAATTTTTTCAAGAGTTTTTCTTGAATTTGGTCCGGAAAGATTTATTACACCCATGGCATCGGTAAGATTAACCACATGAAAATCCCATTTATCATATCTTGTGTGATACCGTAACCATTCCACAGTCTGGCCTGCACGGCCTGTAGATGTTGTAAAATAGTAATCATTTCTCCTAAGTTTTGTGATAACACCATCATCTATGACACAGCCGTCATCATTGCACATGGCTGAATATTTCATTCTTCCATGTTGAACTTTAGACATATCAGAGACAAACACCCGCTGCAGGGCTTTTAGAGCATCAGGCCCATGAATTCTGAACTTTCCAAGGGTTGAGGCATCAAGCATTCCCACATTGGATCTTATATTTTTTATCTCTTTTTCACATGTAAAATCACCGCTGAAATAACGGGCACGCTGCCATACGCCAATATTTCTGAAAATACCTCCATCCTCTCTCTGCATTTTATCCATGGGAGTTGTTTTCAGCATAATATGATTGGTACCGGCATAGGTAGAAAGCAAAGTTGGTACCAGAGGCGGTCTTGTGGTAGTAGGTTTAATGGAAATATCAGGCAAAGCCTGATATTTTGCGACATAAAGGGGAAGATTGTGCCCTGGAATACCACCCTGGCCCGGGCCTGTTCCTGCGGAAGTAAATCTTTTTATTAACTCTGGAACATCAAAACCCTTTTCAATGGCCTGTTTGATATTTTTAATGGTTGTATCCTCGTCAAAACAGATAAAACTCTTACGACCCTTTACAGGAGCAGTTACAAGCTTTGTCCCCCTTGTGGGACCAGGAAGGTTTTCCAACTCTTTTTTAACATCACCGATCTCTTTTATGGAACAATTTTCGCAATCAAGGGCAGCCTGCAACCCTGCAAGGGTTCCAGATGTTTCAATGGAGCGAGGATCATCCAATCCAAGCAGACGTCCTGTGACATGCATTTTTTCAGGCAATTTATCAGCCATAAAAAATCCAGTGTGAGCATCATATTTAAGTTTTCCCAGAGCAATGGTAACAGGTCCTGTAACAGGAGTCATGCCAGCAGAAGCTACAATAAGATCACAGGCAATTGTTTTTGAAATAAGACCGTCAATACCTGAGACTTCAACACTTTTAACCTGCTTTCTCCCATTGGCTCTGCATGCTACCCAGCCCTTGAGAAGAGGTATGTTTTTCTCTTCTATTTTTTGTAAAAGTGCAGGATCCTGCCCATCTTCTCTTATATCTGCAATCAATTCAATTTTGAGCCCCAGGTTGTGAAGTTCGAGAGCAGCTTCAAGGCCAAGATCATGACCAATGCTGAATACAGCCTTTTTACCCGGTAAAAGCCCATATGTGTTTGCAAGTCTCAGCGCACATCCAATCTGCATGACTCCTGGTTTTTCATTGTGATCAAAAATCAAAGGTCTTTCAATACAGCCGGTGGCAACAACCACGCTTTTTGCTCTGATTTCAATATATCTTTGATCAAACACATCGCTCGGCTTTCCAATTTGAAAACCTGTGATCAGATTATTATTGTAAGCTCCCACCATGGAAGTGTGGGTAAAAACTCTTATGTTTTCAAGAGCATTCACCTCTTTTGCAAGCTCCAGCGATCTGTTATGAAAATTTTTTCTGTATTCAAAAAAACCTCCCAGACTGGGTCTTGATTCCATGAGAATAACCCGCAGATCTTTTTTAGCTGCTGCAATGGCAGCCATCATTCCAGAAGGTCCGCCGCCAATAACGCACACATCTGTATTCGGAAATATTTCATCATAGCTGCCTGGCATCTCAAAATCCGGACTTAATGTTCCAAGCCCTGCTGCCTTGCGAATCTGCTTCATGGCAATAGGCCAGATCTTTGCTGGTTTATGCATGGTATTATAATAAAACCCTGCCGGCATCATCCAGTCCATTTTATCAATGAAAGACATCATGTCATTTTGGGCAGAACCTTTTACATTCTGCTCTTTTATGACCATACCCTCTTTTAGCTGCGTATTTTCACACCTGACATTGGGAATATTATCCACTTCCATGCATGTATTGCTGCATTCACCGTCAAGGCTGTATAGGCCTCTGGGTCTGTGATATTTCAAACTCCGGGCAAATATCCTTATACCATTTGCATATAAAGCTGTTGCAACAGTGTCGCCTTGTACCCCATAATATTTTTTATTTTTATAGATAAAACCAATCTTCCGGGCAGCATCTATTTTTAAAGTTGGCAGATGATTAAACCTGTTCATCATTTTGTGCCTCCTTTTTCTCTATTTCAAGATTAGTGGTTGTATCTCTTAATATTGTAAACCAGGAACCGCAGCCGTCTTTATGAAACCACCACTCCTCCTGTACGCCTGCAACACATTTGTTCATGTGTACATAGTCGCACCAGGCTCTGGGATCAAGATCTTTCTCTTCAGGTCTTGGCCCCTTTTCTTCGCCACCGTATTTGAATTCATATCCATTTCTTTTTCCGCAGACTGGACATGTTATAGTTAAAGCCATACTCTTTCTCCTTTAGCAGAATGCTAATTTCCCCAACTTCTTCGTTGGTAAATAATTTTAATCCTCGGAATACTATTTATATGCCTGTGGTTAAAATTGTTTACCGCCTTGAATTTGGAAAAATTATCTATTCTGCAATATTTCATTTCAACCAACCTTTTTAATTATCAGGGGTATAATTTACTAAAGCTGCTGTTTCACCCATGAGCCTGTGCTCTTCATATCGTTTCAGTGCAAAGGGTTTAAAAATGTCAGGACATTGATCTGTTGCCATGAACTGAGCCATATATTTACCAGCCGCAGAACATGACTTAAATCCAAAATAACCCCAGCCGCAATTCATGAAAAAGCCCTCAATCTGGTTATTGCCGTCCATGATTGGAGCCATGTCAGGGGTCATATCAGCAAGTCCTCCCCAGATTCTCATGAAACGGACTCCTCTGAGGCATGGCAGGAACTCTGAAAGAGCCTCAGCCTGATGTTTGATATAGTGTGCAGTATTTAAAGTTGTATAATTTGGCCAGGGATCCATATGCGCCCCGGTTGCAATCTCACCTTTTAAAGTCTGGTTGGCATAGCAGTGATAAGCTCCTGAAGATACAACATGATCCAGCAATGGTTTTAAAGGTTGAGTAACCATGGCCTGAATGGTCAAAACAGATATGGGAAGTTTAATCCCCAGCATATCATGGATCAGGGCAGCAGAATAACCACCAGCTGAGATCAATACCTGCCTGGTATTAATCTTTCCCTCACTTGTTGTGACAGAACATACTTTGTTATTTTTTGTTTCAATGCTCAAAGCCTCTGTGTGCTGGTGAATTTCAACCCCTTTTTTTGCAGCTCCCTTTGCAAGTCCCCACACCACGGCATCATGACGTACAATTCCTCCGGGAGGGTGAAACATTGCCCCATGAATGGGAAATGTAATATTTTCTGAAATGTTTAAGGCCGGAACCATCTCTTTTGCCTCTTTTGCATCAATCAGATGGCTTTCCACGCCATGAAACTGTGCAGTGGCAATGGTCATGCGGGCTGCTTTCATGGCAGCTTCAGAGTGCATAAGATTCAAATTACCACAATTATTGAACATTAAATTATAATCCAGCTCTTTGGTTAGAACCGGCCATAGGTCAAGAGCTTCTTTGTAAAGGGGAACATTGTGCTGAGTCCTCTGATTGGCACGGACAATAGCAGTATTCCTTCCGGCGCCACCAAATCCGATATAGTTTTTTTCAATAATAGCAATATCGGTGATACCATGTTCCTTTGCAAGATAATAAGCTGTTGCCAGACTGTGAAGTCCGCCTCCGATGAGAACTACATCATAACTTGATTTAAGTTTTTTCTTTTTACCCCACAGGGGTTTGTTTTTAAAAATCATTGATTTTCCCATATTATTATGGATTGTTATTAAATACTAAATTTTTAATCATACACTATTACTTCAGTTTCTGAATTACGCCATGAAACAAATCATGTCAAGTATTTTTTTATAAAAGATATTTTTTCTTTCATATAGACTTGACAAGAACCTTATCTTTTTATAAAAATAAATTAAATGATATTAAAAAATATGTTTTACATAGGTGAATATAATAGTATTAACAGGCAAAATTAAAAAACTTATAACAATAAAATATATAATTTATAACCCTAATATAAATTTACCAGGTTAAAAAAAATATGAATGATCCAATATCACATCCAGTAATTAATGAAATTTCAAATAAGATAGATTCCCTGACACCCAAAGCTCAAAACCTGGGAAATTATATAATACAAAATCCTTCCAAAGCTGTTTTCATGACAACCAAGGAACTTGCCCAAACTTGCGATATCAGTGAAGCAACCGTTGTCAGGTTTGTCAGCACGCTTGGTTACAATGGGTATTCAGATTTTCAGAATGCATTAAAAGATTTTGTAAACACAGGTCTTTCTCTGCCTGAAAGAGCTGATATCAAAGGGATTAAAGAGCATGGGGCCGACAGACTCCACAGGGGTATTCTTGAAGAGCTTGGCAATCTTCAACATCTGTATGAAAATATAAGTGTTGAAACAATGAATGAGTTTGTTAATGAGTTGAATAAAGCCCATACTGTTTATGTGGTTGGCTCAAGACTGTCATATACATTTGCCTATTATCTTGGCTGGTCACTGACCAAGATCAGAAAAGGAATTCATATTTTAAAAGGCAGTGACAGCACCTCTTTTGATATGCTTGCAAATGCAAATTCTCAAAGTCTTGTGATTCTTGCCACTTCATCAAGATACCCCAATGAGCTTATAAAACTTGCCAGAATGATAAGGCGCAGCAGCCATACCCTTTTAACCATGACAGATTCAAATATCTGCCCTGTGGCAGGATTTGCAGATATATCCCTTGTGGTTCCGTCAAGGTCTATTCCCTTTATCGGCAATGTTTCAGGTATGCTTGCAGTGATTCAATACATTGTTCAGGAACTTGCAAATAAAAGAGGTGAAGATCTTGAAGAGTATCAGAAACAATTAGAACAGGTTTATCTGGAAAATGATATTTTATTTAATCTTGACCCAAGATAGATGATTAGAAACTGCAAACCTGGTAATATATTTGCCATGAATTTGCATTTAACAGTTTTTATATTAAAACATATTGAGAGGAAATCATGCTGCAAACCCAGGAAGAACTTCTAAAAGTATTGGACCAGAACAGTATTGAATATACAAACCATGAACACCCGGCTGTATTTACTGTTGAAGAAGCTGATAAACATCACAAAGGCATAGACGGTGTCCACAGTAAAAATCTCTTTTTCAAGGATAAAAAGAAAAATATGTTTCTTGTTGTCACCCTTTCTGACAAATCCATTAGAATCAAGGATGTGGCAAAAAAAATCGGTGCAAAAAACATGTCATTTGGCAAACCAGAACTTCTTGACCAGGTTCTTGGAGTAATTCCGGGAGCTGTAACTCCTTTTGCCGTTATCAATACAGGTGATCATAAAATTAAAGTAGTTCTTGATGAAGAGATGATGGACAATGATCTTCTCAATTTTCATCCACTTGAAAATACAGCCACAACAACAATATCTTCAAAAGATCTGATAAAATTCATGGAATACTGTAAACAGGATTTTGAAATTATCCGGCTGTAGCATTGTCAATATAGCCGTTGTAAAAAACACCATATATTTGAATTTTACCACCAGTGCATAAAAAATAGCCCATACCATATGTAGTGTTCGGAGCAGTTTATAAAAAAGCGAGATTACAGGGATAGCCTGGGGCTGTCATTCTCCTGAACAATGGAGATTGCCCTTCAAATAGTCCTCACCTTAACCACCTGTTTGATCTGCCAAATTTTATATATCAGGTTCCAATAACAAAATACCGCTGATATTATTGAAAAATGGATCATAGTTCACTGAGAGTGGGCAGGCTGAGCTACCAGG
>JAOZRI010000482.1 GCA_029940235.1 Desulfobacula sp.
CTTTTTACGCAGAGTTCGACAGTACGGAATGCAAGACATTGACGACATGTGATTTTAGTGAAAAAGGAGAGTTTGCTCGATATCTGGAAGAGCAGTTATACAATAATACCTGTTTAAAATTTCATAAGTATGTGATGAACCGTTTTATCGAGTTGGACAAACAGGGAGAGTTATAAATGGATTTTTTTTATAGTCACCACTTTGCAACCAAGACGTTTGTAACATAGTCAAAGATAATACAAATTTGTCATTAGATTGAATAAAAAAATAGAAAAATAGAAAAATATGAGCTCAAGGTTTATTATTCCCTGTAAAACGACTACTGGAAGATGAATCATGGTGATGTGGTCAAGGGTTATTTAGTTTATTCATAGCCTATAGAAAGATTTAGAGCATTTTTGAAAACAAAAAGCAGTAATGAGTAAAAATTTTAAATTTCTGGATTCTGTCTCAACCCCAAACCTAAGACTGGAATTGCAATGTAAATATACTTCCTCCGGTAGACCTGCATTCTGAAAAAGAAGCAATATTTTTACATTTCTCAATATTTCCGGGGCATATATCCATATCCCCGGGTAAAAACCTGCACCTTGTGCTATTAAAATTAATATCAAATCCATGGCGTTCTGCCAGGGTTTTAATGCGGAGCAGATCAGCACCAGACCCTCCTGCATTGAATTCATAGGGTTTTTTTGAAGAGTAAAGACTGGTATCCTGGGTATGAAAAAAACCGCCGAATATTAAACCTTGATTTTCCCTGGTAATACCGACACCATAATCCTGAATTTTAATTTCAATTTTATCATTTGTAAATTTCGTACTGACAATAATTGACCCATGATCCGGTGTGTTTTCAACGGCATTTTTGATAAGACCTTTACAGGCTTTTATTAGAATAGATTTATCCATAAAAAGAGAAATGTTATTATCTAAATCACAAGTTATTGAAATTTTACGATTTCCCATGGCCTGGCGGGCATCATTGCAAATTGTTTCAATAAATGCTTTTACAGCAATCTCTTCGTTACTGATCTCTTCTATGGGAATCAAGGATTCAACTTGTTCAAGCAGCAAAGGTATTAATTGTGAAAACCTGCCATCACTATCCTTAACATTATCAAGCAGAAAAACCATACTTTCAATCAAATGGATCAGGTTCTGTTGATTCTGGGCAGCTATTACTACGTCTTTCGTGAGGATATCATCTGTTTTTCCCTGTAAGTCTATTAACCTGTGAACATTGCGCAAGCCTCGTTGAATAGTTTTATCCAGCCCTGTATATTCCGTATCGGCAAGTCTTTTATTAATAAGGGTTAATGCACTTAAAATAATGGACACCGGAGTCTTCAGTTCATGGGAAATATGATGAACAACCCTTTCTCTTGCCTTGTCAAGGAGTTTTAGATCCTCATATAATTTTGCATTTTCAAGGGCAATTACAACATAATGAGATGCAGCAGTGAGCAGATCCTTATCCTTATCAAAAAATTGAGCCTGTTTTTTATTAAGAGTCTGGAGAGTCCCGATACAAATGTTATCACGATTGATTAGAGGAATACACATGATATTGCGGGTTTTAAACCCTGTGATTTTATCCGCTTTTTGAAAAAACCTTGGGTCATTATAGGGATCATTTATAATCAGTGCTTTCTTATTTTGAAAAACCCAGCCAGATATACCATGGCTTGTTGGAATCCGAATCTCATTTTTTTTTAAATCAGTGGATACATGGCTGTACAATTCATCTTTGTCCGGATCATGCAAAAAGATTGAACATCTTTCAGTCTGCATAATCTGATTTATCTGCTCCATTATGACATGAAACAATTTGTTCAGGTTTATTTCAGATGTTATAACCTGGCCAAGTTCAACAATTTGTTTGTAATAATGATATTTGTCATCACTCATGACATTCGCTCCTGTAAACCTTTCTGTTTCACTTCAATTACCAAATTTTGGATAAACTTGTTTTTTTCTATACACTTGAATTTCAATTTATTGTTTCATAAAACTATTTATTACAACATCCAGATTTTTTGGTTTATTTCACTCTGGAAATTCAGCCTTGCGCATGGCATCGAGAAGGTACTGAGTGTTAGCTGGATTTTTTATAGTGCGATACTTTACGAATAAGAGACACCGATAAATTGGGCTGTAACTCTAAAGCTTTCG
>JAOZRI010000096.1:0-1180 GCA_029940235.1 Desulfobacula sp.
CCCATGACTGAACAATGCATTTTTGCCTTGGGCAGACCATCAAGATAATCGGAAATATCATCATTGGTCAGTTTTGCAGCATCATCAAGGGTCATACCCTTAACCATCTCAGTCAGAGCTGAAGAGGAAGCCACGGCACTTGCACACCCAAAGGTCATAAAGGATGCATCAACAATTCTTTGATTTTTATTAATTTTTAAAAACAGTTTTAAAGCATCGCCACAGTTTAAAGAGCCTGATTCTCCGATGCCATTGGCTCCTTCCAGCTCACCCACGTTCCTGGGTTTTAGAAAATGATCTTTAACTTTATCTGTATAGTCCCACATATTTTATCTCCTTTAAGTCAAATAAATAACTGTATATTTTAAAATACTACAAGGTGGTAGAATGTCAATATGGACATAATTTTTTATATACTATCTTTATTTTGATAACTACAATAGCATTTATAGGGTTATTACTGAATAGATAATTTTCAATGAGATTTTTAACCTCGGAAAACTCTCTGATGGTCTCCCGCAGCTGTCTGTCTAAAAGGCTTGGCGGATTGCCCGTCCCCAGATTGTGCCCCTTGTTAAACTGCAGGGAAAAAGTGGATTTTCCGGCAAGCTTTGTGGTCATATACACTTCATCCGTGTCCACGGCCATGTGGACCAGACAACGGCCGAACTGCAGGAGCGGTTGATTTTTGTCCCTGGAGGTGCGGTACTGTTTTTGACCATGGAACCTTGCGGTCTGGCCTATCCAGGGATTTTTCAATTCCAGGGTGGCAAAGGCAAGGCCGTTGATAAAAAGGACCAGATCAATTGTTTTTCAATGGCGGTCTCCAGGGCCTGTTCATTGGTTTGGCTGACCATGGGAATCTTTATCCTTTTGTCAAGTTTTAGGTTCGCACAACAGATTCATTATCAGTTTGATTATCGTCTCTTTTTGTTTGCGATCTGATTCTGCCACCAGCAGTGTGAGTGCTGCAAGTCCCGTGTCATTGATCACGGGCTGTCCTTCTTTGTTCATCAGGCGTTAGTTTCGATTCAAAAAATCTAAAAATAAAAAAGCACCGCTGCGTTTATTGCCGTCGGTGAATACATGATTCTTGACTACAAAATATAAAAGATGGGCAGCCTTGCTTTCAATGGTTGGATAGGCAGGCTCCCCCATAACCGTTTGATCCAGATTCCCG
>JAOZRI010000096.1:1280-8053 GCA_029940235.1 Desulfobacula sp.
CCAGATTCCCGCCAGGTTTTCCTTCAGGTGCTTTGAGCAAGCCTTCGTCATATTGCTGAAGCCATAAAAAAGTCTGGGTATACCGGCCTATGATATCCACCAGCCCCCGGCCCATATCTGTTTCAAGGGCTGGAGATTGGGCTGTTTTTTGAATCAGGGCAAGTGCCTGGGTAAGTTCTTCGGCATTTTGCTCAAAACGTTGCTGATTAATGCTGTAGCCCTGAACCAGATAGTCGTGCAGCCTTTGGGTGGCCCAGATCCGAAACTGCACACCCCGTTTTGAATTGACTCGATATCCCACGGAAATCACAGCATCAAGGTTGTAATGTTTGAACTGCCTTTTTACCTTCCGTCTGCCTTCTTTTTGAACTACTAAGAAATTCTTAGTAGTTGAATCCTGGATCAGCTCACCCGTCTTGTAGATATTTTTCAGATGCATGAGCACATTTTCAGGCGTGGTGTTAAAGACCTCGCCCATCTGCCGCTGGGTCAGCCACACCGTCTCTTTTTCAAACCGGACATCCACACAGGTTTCCCCGTCAGGGTTCTGGAAGATTCTGCAGGATATGTATTTTACAACACCAGCAAGTGGACCAGATAAAGGATACAATTTTATTGTGTACAGCGTGGTTCATGAATGTCCCATCAATTTTATATGTTCAGCTTAAGCAGTTCTGCCTGCATGACAGATTCTATTCAATCTGTGGCTATTATCACATTCTGGAGGTTCAAACCAGCCACTTCAAGTGTTAGATTGTATTATTTTCCATGTATTAGAATAGGTCATATTAACAAGGGTAAAATCAATCCACATATTAACTGTTCCTCTCTTTTTTATCTAAAAAATGATCCTATCAATCTACTATGGAAAGTCAATTAAAATTTTCTGGGTGATCTTCAATCTAATTTCACAGGCAATGGGTTTCTGACTGCAATCATTGTTGTATCAATGGAAGTATCCCGGATAACAATCTCAACCCCGTTTTTTACGACGCTTTTTAATTTTTTGGCATAAACCTTATCAATCATTGCTGCGGGTTTAAATACTTTTGCATCCATGCGTTGAATGAGAAAAAATATTACTCCTCTATGACCTTTAGAAACAAGATGTTCAAGCTCATCAAGATGTTTCTGCCCCCTTGTTGTAACGGCATCGGGAAACATGGCCACCCCATTTTCAACAAGGGTACAGTTTTTAATCTCCACATAGCAGTCTGGCCTGCCTTCTTTTTTTAAAACAAGGTCAAGCCTTGTATGCTGGCTGGTTTTAACTTCTGCTTTTACATGTTCATAGCCTGATAACTCTTTTATAAGATTATTTTCTATTGCCAGCTTTACTAATTTATTGGGAATTTGAGTATTAATCCCTATCAAGGTTTCAGGAATTTTAATCAATTCCCATGTGTATTTATATTTTCTCTTTGGATTATCACTTTTTGACAGCCAGACTTTGGCTCCAGGTATGGCACATCCTTTCATGGAACCGGAATTAGGACAGTGGGCAGTCACTTTTTCACCGGTGTCAAGTTCTATATCGGCAAGAAAACGTTTATAGCGTTTAATTAATTTTCCTGTAATTAATGGCGGCAGCAAAAAACCTTTGTGTGTCAAATCATCACTCCTTTGATCTGCAGAGGCCTTTGAACATTATTCAAAGGTCTTTTGTTATCTTCTATCCATAGCTCCATGTATGCTTCCAAATCCATGAACCCAAGCTATGCACCGTGGAGAAATTGAGCAAGCTGATCCATGTTCATATTTCTTTGAATCCCAAACCGGGTCAGGCAAAAATCATATTTAACAGGATCATTTTTTTTAAATTTTTTAAAGCCTTTTGTAATCTCCAGGGCAGTTTTCATGTCTGAACTTTTTCTTTTTGTAAACCCAAGCATAATGCCTACCTTATGCATATGAGTATCCAGAGGCACAATTAACTGGGAAGGACTTATCTTGTCCCATCCTCCGGGATCAACAAGGTCTTTTCTTACCATCCAGCGCAAATAGAGAATACTTCTTTTACAGGCGCTTTTTTTTAAGGGGTCTGCAAGCAGATGCCCTGCTTTTTTACTCTTATCAATCTGCTGTGAAAAAAAAATAAGACCTGGTAAAATTGTCTCATCTTCAGGAGTCCATCCCTTATAAAAACAGCTCTCTAAGGAATCAAACCTTGTAATAACCTCTCTTATGCCCCATAAAAGATTTATCAAATGGACATCTTTTGCAAACCTGTATTGAAAGCCTTTAAAATCCTTGGCAATATCTTTTTTTGTCCTGGCCATGAGATAATCAAAGGGGCAGGGTTCAAGTTTACCAAGAACATGACAGACTGCTTTCATGATCTGTTCCACCCGTCCATAGGCAAGGCAGGCAGCTATAAATCCTGCTATTTCACGGTTCTTTTTTTCATGATAATCATAGAGAAACAAGAGAGGATCAGGGTCCACATATTTTCGTTGATTATATTTTGAATAAATGATTTCCAGTTTTTTTTTAAAATTTATTTTCAAAATATTTTTACCCATGACAGAGGTTACATTGATGGTAATGCTAAGTCGAGATTCTCCTGGCTGAATCTAAAAAGCAATATTATTCTTTAATTATTTTTTCTAACTCTTCCAGGGCACTATCGGGCATGGCAAAGGAGTGTTCATCCGCAGGAAAAGCCTGATCAATAACTTCTTTTTTATAGGCCTTCATGGCTTCTATTATGGTGGGTCTGATTTTTGTGTACTGTTTAACAAATTTTGGTACAAATTTATCAAATAAACCAATCATATCATGGGTGACAAGCACCTGGCCGTCCACGTTGCTGCCGGCTCCTATTCCAATAACAGGCACACTTACAGCCTGGGCAATAATTTTTCCAAGGGGTGCAGGGACAGCTTCTAAGATCATGGAAAAAACACCAGCATCTTCCAGAGCCCTGGCATCGTCAACAATACGTTTGGCTGCCTTGGCATCTTTGCCCTGCATTTTAAACCCGCCAAGAGCACTTGCAGTCTGGGGAGTCAGGCCTATATGCCCCTGGACAGGGATTCCAGCCTTTACAATGGCTTCAACGGTGGGAGCAAAATCCACACCACCTTCAAGTTTGACAACATCGCATCCGCCCTCTTTCATGAGCCTGCCTGCATTGATAATGGCTTCACGTACAGAGGTGTTATAACTCATAAAGGGCATATCACCAATCACAAGCGGGTTTTTGCATCCTCGAACCACAGCCTTGATATGGTGTATCATATGCTCCATGGTGACCTCTACAGTACCATCAAGTCCCATGACTACCATCCCCAGAGAATCTCCTACAAGGACAATATCCACTCCGGCTTCATCTGCCATTAAACCAAAAGGATAGTCATATGCAGTAACCATAACAAGTTTTCTACGATCTTTTTTAGCCTGTTTTATATCATGGATTGTAACTTTCTTATTCCCCATTTGCAATTATCTCCTTATTTAAAATATATTTTTTTGTAAATTAGTACACTTTAAATGTATTTCAAGCTATGCAATTTTTAAATTCCTTGTCAAGGATAAAAATCTCATTTTTATTGAATTATGAAACCATTCCCCATGAAAAAATACTCCCTTTTACAAGCATGTCTGCTGTTTTTGCAGCCTTTAGAGTTTTATGGTTTAAAACATCCATCATAATATAATCCAGACCTGCTGCTGCAAGCATGGCAAGATAACTCTGCTCCACAAGGTTTTTTTTCTCTCTATTCTTTGCTCCTGTGGTTAGATTGGAGAGCCCTGCAATGGTTTTTACTTTAAAACCCAATAGCTCGGGCAATGTTCTGATAACTTCGAGAACTGCCTTTGCCTGAAAGATTCCATCTTCCCATGCAAGGGGAGGAACAACAGGGTCAATTATCAGTTTTTCCTTTGTAATCCCTGCAGCTTCAACCTGTTCAAACAACTCCAGAGCAACTTCACACCTTGATGATACATCTTTTGGCACCATGCTGTTGGGATATAAAAGAAAACCAATAATATCTGCATCATATTTCTTTGCAAGGGGTAAAATCGTTTCTAATTTATCAGGTTCAAGGGAGAAGCCATTAATTATAACTTTGTTGTCTGCAGCTTTAAGCCCTGCTTCCATGGCAACACAATTGGAGGTATCAATTAACAGGGGCAGTTTTGTAACACTCTCTACTGCCTTAATAAAAAATGTCATATCCTTTTCAGGGAATCTGGTTAAAGGTCCTGTATTCACATCAATGGCAAAGATACCTTTTTTTTCACACTGAAACATAAGCTGCTGGACAGGTTTGGGATCACAGGCGGCAAGTGCATTTTGAATGCTTAGTTTTGTAATACGAAGATTATCAGCAATGAGTTTCATAATTTTTTTAAACCGGTAATACTATTTTAAATCTTGTTGCAAGTGGATAGATCCAAGACAGATCACACATGTTCTTTGTTTATGGTATCACCATCACTTGCCACAGTGGATTTGATATGTATATCTTGTTGAGGAAATGGTATTTCAATATTTTTTTGGGCAAATTGTTTATAAACAGCGGTATTTAGCTCATGCAACACCTTGCCGCGTAATACCGGTGTCTCTACCCAGCATAATAATTCATGGTCAAGGCTTGAATTTCCAAAAGCACGGAACCGTACGCGCGGTGATGGTATTTTACATACATTTGGAAAATTTGTTGCCACAGTAATTAAGATTTCATGGACTTTGTCAATGTCTGACCCATAGGCAACACCAACCTTGACACGGATACGGTACTTTTCATGTCTGCCGCCGGCCTCATTAGTGATTTTAGTATTTCCCATGATTGAATTGGGTATGGTTATTTCCACATCATCACGGGTTAAAATGCGTGTGCTTCTTATGCCAATATTTGTGACAGCACCCCTCTCTCCTGAATCAAGAACAATAAAGTCTCCAAGTTGATAGGGAGAATCAGCCATGATAAATACACCTGAAAACAGATTTGCAAGAGTATCTTTAGCAGCAAAGGAGATGGCAAGGCCAAGAATACCGGCAGATGCTACCCAGGCAGTAAGATCAATATCCCAGACCAGAAACATAATATAAATTGCAAGACCTGTTAATACAATCAGGAATAGATTCTGGAACAGAGGCAGGGTGCGGTCCTGTATTATATGAAACCTGTGTTTATCACTGCTCAAATAAGTGAGTAAAAGTTTAAAAAATCGTAATGCTGCAAATGCCCATAAAAATATGGCAATGGTCTGGAGACCGCTAATGGTAAAAAAATTTATGCTCTCTTTAAACTCTATACTTTCAGCTGCAATGGCAAGGCCAAACAGTATGATACTTATAAAAACAGGCCTATGGAATATATCAAGGATCTTGTCATCTAACTTGAGTTGTGTCTGTTTGATCCATTTTGCTATTACTCGTGTAATGATCACATCTATAATTTTTGACAGGAACAGGAATAAAACAATGATCAAAAATGCCTTAAGATAATGGTTTGGTGCTATCTGTGTCAGATATTCCAATAATTGTTCTTTTGTTAAATTCATTGTGTTTCCTGTCAGGGCTTTATGTTGCTGATCTTATATTGTGTGTGTCAGACAATTGTTTGGTAAACTATTTTAAATCTGCCATTGTCCTATTAAATGAACCTGCAAAAGTCAATTATATAATGTAAAACAGCAGATAAATATTAAAGGTATAGTGCTGTTTTTTATTGACTATTGTTTAATTTTTCTTCATTAATAGGCTTACTATTTAAAAATATTCACAATCTTGTGGAATAAAGGAGATATAATGTCCAAAGAAAAAGTTGTTCTTGCCTATTCAGGAGGGCTTGACACCTCGGTTATATTAAAATGGCTGTTGGAACAAGGCTATGAAGTGTTTGCCTATATGGCTGATATTGGTCAGAAAGAAGATTTTAAAGCAGCTGAAAAAAAAGCATTGAAAATCGGTGCTTCCAAAGTATTTATAGAGGATATGAAAAAGGAATTTGTCACTGATTATATTTTTCCTGTATATAAAGCCAATACAGTCTATGAAGGTCGATATCTTCTTGGTACTGCCATTGCCCGCCCTATTATTTCAAAAAGACAGATTGAGATCGCAAACAGGGTTGGTGCCCAGTATGTGTCCCATGGTGCAACAGGCAAAGGCAATGACCAGGTAAGATTTGAACTGGCATATTATGCCCTTAATCCCAAAATCAAAGTCATTGCGCCCTGGAAGAACAAAAAATTTTTAGATGCTTTCAAAGGAAGAACTGATCTCCTTGATTACGCTGAGAAACATGGAATTCCTACCAAGCAAAGCGCCTCAAAACCCTATAGTGAAGATGATAACCTGCTGCATATTTCCCATGAAGCAGGTGTTCTGGAAGATCCCGGCTATGAGTGTGAAGAGAGTATTTATTCCCATACTGTTGCTCCAGAACAAGCCCCGGATAAACCAACAAAAATTAAAATTGAATTTAAAGATGGTATTCCTGTTAAAGTAACTAACTTTGAAGATAATACTGTTAAAACCGATGCTCTTGAGTTGTTTGAATATCTGAATACTCTGGGAAGAGAAAATGGCATTGGCCGTCTTGACATGGTTGAAAACCGCTTTGTTGGGATCAAATCAAGGGGTGTCTATGAAACCCCGGGAGGAACGATTTTACACGAAGCCCACAAGGATATTGAAGGTGTAGCCATGGACAGGGAAGTCATGCGCCTTCGGGACATGCTGTCTGTCAGGCTTGCAGAACTCGTTTATAACGGGTTCTGGTTCAGCCCTGAGATGGAATTTATCATGGCAGCCATTG
>JAOZRI010000483.1 GCA_029940235.1 Desulfobacula sp.
GAGTTATAGTTATTGTTTGCATGAATATCAAAGCAAAAAATTTGCAGTTAAATCGTTGTCTTACTGATACAGGTATAAAATTTATTATTGATTCATTATAAAATTCTGTTTATTTGCATAAAAAATTTTCCATAACCCGTCCAGGGCATTTGCCTTACAGTCGCTGGATGTTTTATAACCTTTTCCATCGGATTATTAGTCTTGAATCGGATTAACACAGCTGTTCATACTGCTATTTATGTGCTAAACTTTTTTGATGCAGCATTTTTTAAAATATATATTAATCTTTTTGATATTACTTTTATGTTGTCCGGTATCTTCATTTGGATATGAACGTTACAATAGAGTCACTAAATATGATTCGTATTTTAAAAAATACAGTAAACACTTTTTTGGGCCAGGCTTTGACTGGAGATACTTTAAATCCCAAGCCATTGCAGAATCCAATCTGAATTCGGATGCAAAATCCCGTGTAGGCGCAAAAGGCCTTATGCAGATAATGCCAAAAACATTTGAAGAGATTAAGTATAAAAACCCTTCAATAAAAGGCAATGCTTTACAGCCTAAATGGAATATTGCAGCAGGTATTTATTACGATCGGGCGATCTGGAGGCTGTGGAAGGCAAAAAGGTCTTTCACTGACAAACTTGCATTTATGTTTGGTTCATATAATGCAGGAAAAGGTAATATTCTTAAAGCTCAAAAGATTGCTAAAAAAAAAGGTATGGATCCAAATATATGGTCATCCATTGAAAAAAATCTAATTAATGTAACAGGCAAACACAGTAAAGAAACTCTTGGATATGTGGATAAGATAAATAAGGTAAAAGGAGTATTAAAATAATGGAAGCCGGAATCATAGTGGCAAATTTTTTATATGCAATTTTTGGTGTGATCCTTACGCTTGCATTTATGCTTTTTGGGTTTAAACTATTTGATAAACTTACACCCTTTGATACATCAAAACAGTTGTCAGATAACAACATTGCAGTTGGAATTGTTGTAGGATCAATATTTATCGGGCTTGGCATTGCTGTTGGCCTTGTAATTGGAATGGGGCTGAATTAATGGCTTGACCATGCCAGCTGCAATTTGTATATATTTTATATCTCTATTGAAGCACCCCTTGATTTGGTTTTAAAATTTATTGCAATTAGATTCAACTTCCTACTCTTTCTTAATTTTCAAGTTCTATGCCGTCAACCAGAGCCGTGAGGTGATTAAATGACCACAGAACAAAAAATTACAAGAAAGCTCAGAGCCATCCTTAGTGCCGATGTCAAAGGGTACAGCCTTCTCATGACAAATGATGAAGCTTCCACGATCAAGACACTCAAAGATTACCGTAAAATCATGTCAGGAATAATCCAACAGTTTTCCGGCCGTGTTGTTGACGCTCCCGGTGATAACCTGCTTGCTGAGTTCTCAAGTGTTGTAAATGCAGTTCAATGTTCTGTGGAGATACAGAAGACATTGAAAGTCAGAAATGCAGACCTGCCGGATGACAAACGGCTGGAGTTCCGTATTGGAGTCAACATCGGTGATGTTGTGCAGGATGGTGACAGCCTGTACGGTGAAGGAGTCAATATTGCAGCTCGAATCGAAGGACTTGCTGACTCTGGTGGTGTGTGCATCTCAAGGAATGCCTATGATCATATCAGGAACAAGCTCAAATTGGGCTATGAATATCTTGACGAACATAGTGTAAAGAATATCAAACACCCGGTAAGGGTTTACAAAGTTCTGATGGAACCAGAAGATGCAGGCAAACTAATCGGCGAGGAACCAAAGTCTCTATTAAAGTCATTGGCATGGTCAGTTGTTATTGTAGCTTCAATAATGTTAATTGCCTATCTATTCTATCAAAAGCCTGCCGCTCCTGAATTTGAACCGGCATCAATTGAAAAAATGGCTTTTGAATTACCGGAAAAGCCGTCCATAGCAGTTCTCCCCTTTGACAACATGAGTGGTGATCCGGAACAGGAGTATTTCAGTGATGGGATTACTGAAGATATTATCACAACTCTTTCAAAAATAGATCAGCTTTTTGTTATTGCCAGAAACTCAACATTTACTTACAAGGGTAAGCCGGTCAAGGTTAAGCAGGTCGCTGAGGAACTGGGTGTTCGGTATATACTCG
>JAOZRI010000484.1 GCA_029940235.1 Desulfobacula sp.
GCCAGAAATCTTTTGACAACTCACCTTTTCCGTCTTTACCAGCAGCCAGCTTGCATTCCACTTCATAGTTTTCGCTCAAGGCTGAAATGTCTTCTAAAGTTTTTATTTCCAGCATATGGGGCTCCGGATAATAATTCAGTTAATTATTGGTTTTATTATCAGCTGTTTCTGACAATTCAACTGCTTTTGAAATCAGATTCTCATAATACTTTTTCTTTTGTTCTTTATATTCTTCTTTCATAGCAGCCTATTTTTATACATCCACTTGATGTTCTCCTGAAAGTAGTTTTGGGAGTAATACGTCTCGAAGCTCTATCAGAGTCTTTTGTTCATATGCATTATTATGGGCCATTTCAAAAAACGGAGATATGAGTATGCTAAAATCTTTTATAATATTTTCCGGCGATATTACGCATTCAACAGAGGTGACAACATCAGGTCTGACAGCTGGATAAGCAGCACCGTCAGCGAGATGAGCAAGACGTTCGATGTTTTCATCTCCCGCACCAATTAAATATGTAATTTCACGAAAACAATCTTTTTTAGGAGTCAACACTGCAAACCCTGTACTACATGTTAAAACTGTATCAGATTTACCTATCAGTGCAAATGATCTATTCCCTGGTCGGACTGTACCGACAATTGTATCCCCAAAATTCAATACTCTACGAGCCCTCGAAGGTGCTCCATTCCAAGAGTAATACTGAACGGCTTGCACAATACCATTTTTTGTATTGGCTAGGTCCACATACCAAACTTCTTTTGGATGGTTTTTTTTAGTCCATGAATTTTTATTCAAATAACAAAATGCATTCAGGTCGCCAATCTTCCATCCATCTGGAATCAATCCCAACTCTGATTCCACCAGTTTATCAGGAAAATATTTTGCTGTTTCTACGAGTTTACTTTTTTGTTCAGCCGTCTGAGCGCCGATCTTTGCCTCAAGTTTGGATTTGATTGTTTTATCAAGATCAGCCAAATTTGAATCTGTAATAATGTCTTCAAGATTAACCGCACCAGCGATGACTGCTTGTGCGGCCCTTCCAATCTGAGATGCACTACCACCCAATTTTCGGATATAAGCTTTTACTTTAACGGGTTCGAAATCCACAAACCAACTTTTGAAAATGGCTTGAGAAATTTGTTCTAAGGTTTGATTAATCTGTTGATTGAGGCCTATTTGATTATCAATAGAGTCAAAAAAATTAGCAATTGCGATTTGTTTTTCTTTATCGGGAAAAGGTAACTCAAATTTTGGAATATCTCTACAATTCAAGCTATCAAAAATAGCTCCGACATTAAGATATTTATCAACTTCTCTTTTATATTGGGGCCCACTTAAAACCCAACGCAAATAACTTTGGACAACCTCATCCCCTTCACTACGTAATATAATTAAATTTTGTCCGATTGCACATTCAAAATCTTTTGGGATAGGAGCAATATCACCAACTCGTCCTCTTCTTGTTACTATCACATCACCTTCTTGAGGTTTGAGTTTTTTAGTCCACTCAATATAATCTCTTTTTGAAATAAAGCGGACCTCATTAAGATTTAGTCTACTCTCTTTGATATTGGGAATAGCAATATATGGGAACCCTGTTTTTATTGCTTTTGGGGTTGCATGCACACAATCATATAATTTCACCCCAACGTCTTTAAGCGCTTTTGTAGGGTATTTAGATTTCATACCCCAACCCAGCCAGATTCTCTTTAATCTGCTTTTCCAGTTTATCACTTTCTTCAAACTGAGTTTTCAACTGGGCTGTCAACCGAGCCATCTTATCGGCAAAGGGTTCGCCGTCATCCTCTTCAGGAGGGGTGCCCACATATCTTCCCGGTGTCAGAACAAAATCATGTTTTTTAATCTCTTCAAACTCTATGGATTTGCAGAATCCAGGTTCATCTTCATACCCGTTGCATTCCTGCCACTGGTGAAAGGTGTCTGCCACTTTGCGGATATCGGCTTCTTTAAAATCTCGTAGTACCCGGTTTTTCATATAGCCTAAATTTCTGGCATCAATGAAAAGGATTTCTTTTGATCTGTCCCGCAGGATTTTACCGTTTTTATTGATACCATTTTTTTTATCCTTTGATAAAAACCAGATGCAGGCCGGGATCTGGGTGTTGGTGA
>JAOZRI010000485.1 GCA_029940235.1 Desulfobacula sp.
TCCATTGCATGCAGAGTCATTGCAAGCCTTAAATCAGGTAAAGATTCAGATGAGAAGATTGATACAATCACTCTTTTTGGTGCCCATATGCATAAACAGTCCGAGCCTTTTATATTAACCCATGGATTTGTTGAGACTCCCTTTGGAGATATTGAAGTGGACAGGGAGTTGGCAGATAAAATATCTTCGGGTATCGGGCTTCGCAAGAGATCCCCTTTTAAATTTCCAGATGATAATACTTTAGAGCTTCAACTGCCTTTTATAAAGTATTTTTTCCCGGATACAAAAATAGTGATTTGCGGAGTTGCTCCCTCTTTTTTTGCTTCTATTATAGGGTCAATGGTTGTGGAAGAAGCAAAGAGCCTGTCAAGGAATATTAAGATTATAGGCTCCACAGATATGACACACTATGGCCCTGATTTCGGGTTTATACCTGCTGGAACCGGGGAAAAGGCAGTTAAGTGGGTAAAAGATGAAAATGATAGAAAAGCTATTAATGCCATGATGGAAATGGATGAGTCAAAGATTATTGCCCAGGGCCTGGAGAATAAAAATATGTGCTGTTCCGGAGCTGCCGCTGCCACAGCTGTTGCATGTAAAAAACTTGGTGCTGTAAAAAGCATTGAACTTGACTATGCCACAAGTTTTGATAAATCAGGAGGTGACAGTTTTGTGGGGTATTCTGGAATTCTTTATTCCTGATTACATATTATTGTATCCATCTTTATATATACGGGGACAGATATAAATCCATCCCCGGCAAAGTCCGTGATTGTCAGATATTAATAAATTTTATTGCAGCTTTTATGCGTTGAACTGTTTTTCTCTTACCAAGAGCAAGAAGCATTTCAAAAATACCAGGACTTGTGGTTGTCCCTGTGATGGCCACCCTTAAAGGCTGGGCAATTTTACCGAATTTAAGATCAGTCTCTTCCATGATCTGTTTGAATATATTTTCAAGCTCATTCTGGGTATACTCTTTAATATCTTCAATATAAAGAGCTGCTTTTTGCAGCATATCCACTATATCTGAATTTAAGAATTTTCTGGCTGCTTTTTCATCATACTCAATGTCATCCTTATAATAAAACTGGGCTGCCTGAGCCATATCAACAAGTGTTTTGCTTCTCGGCTGCAGGGTTTCAATGACACCCTGGGTAAATTTATCATTTCTGGCTTCAATCCCAAGGTTTTTTAAATGAAACAGAAGATGATCAGCCAGGTTTTCAGGAGTTGTGTCTTGAATATGCTTTGAATTCAGAGAAAGAAGCTTATTGGTATCAAACATGGATGCAGAGCGGCCAAGATGTTCAAGATCAAATTTTTCTATGAGTTCATCTCTTTTAAAAAATTCCTGATCACCATGGGACCAGCCAAGGCGCACAAGGTAATTTATCATGGCATCGGGCAGAAAACCCATGTTTTTATACTCTCCCACGGACATTGCACCATGTCTCTTGCTCAGCCTTGATTTGTCAGATCCAAGAACCATGGGGACATGACCAAAAACCGGCATGTCTGCCCCAAGTGCTTCATATATCAGCATCTGTTTAGGCGTATTGATAAGATGATCATCACCTCTTATTATGGTGTTGATTCCCATGGTGATATCATCAATAACAACAGCAAGATTATACATTGCAGAGCCATCACTTCGCTGTATAATAAAATCATCAATTTCAGAATTTTGAAAAGCTGTATCTCCTTTAACAATATCTTTTACAATGGTGACACCGGTATCAGGGGTTTTTAAGCGGACAACAGTTTTATTATCGGTTTTTTCAAGATTTCTTTTCCGGCATTTCCCGTTATACATGGGTTTTTGCCCTTTTGCCTTTGCCTCTTCTCTCATGACATTGACTTCGTCTGGAGAGCAGGAACAATAATATGCAGCGCCTGATTCTATCAGTTTTGCTATATATTCATTGTAAATATCATATCGTTCAGTCTGGAAATAAGGGCCTTCATCCCAGTCAATGCCAAGCCATTCAAGTGATTGTAATATAGCATCCACAGATTCTTTTGTTGATCTTGCTGCATCGGTATCTTCAATTCTTAAAATAAATTTACCCTTGGTTTTTCTTGCATAAAGCCAGTTAAAAAGTGCTGTTCTTGCTCCGCCAATATGCA
>JAOZRI010000486.1 GCA_029940235.1 Desulfobacula sp.
TAACTGCAGACCAATGTTTATCATTAATAAGCCCAATGACAAGTTTTCTTATTTCAGTATCAGAATTAGCTTCAATCTCTACAAGTTCTGGGTCAAGCCAAAGTTTCTGTACATCAAGAAAATTAATACCATGTTTGTGTAGATTAACCTGGCTTTTCTGTTCATCAAATTCAAATGAGTACATATATATAAATTATACCTTTTTTACTCATATGACAAGTGTTTTTGTTCAATAACTTTTACATACAACTTTTTCTTTTTTATCATATAAAACAATCGGTATTGGCTGGCAATATAAAGTTTTAATATTGGTATAAAATAATATGCATAATCTGTTAAGGATGTGATAGTAAATATCTATCTTTTCCTTTTAAGGCATGTGACAACTGAGTTTGGATATGAATATCATGATTTTATTGACAATGATGTGGTGGATTCACAACAGGCCCTTGCAGCAGGTATTATCCTTCTTGAAAGTGCAATAAACACTTCAAACCAGATGGTTGTGGGAATGGATGCTCTGCTTCTCGGTCTTGTCAACAAGGCTCTCTCTCTTTATGGGATTGATGTGTCAGCAGATTCCATTGGCAGCTCTTTTTCCATAGAGGGTCAAGCTTCCCTTGGTGCTTCTCTTGAATTGACAAACCCTCTTGGACTTTCAGGTACAGCAGGAAACAGCTGGGGTTTTAATCTTAATGCCTTTGATGGTCACTATGTTTACACCTTTGATTCTGATTTTAACGAAAACGGAACAACAAGCTTTGGACAGAGTGTTGCCACCTCTCCCTGGGTACAGATGGACGGGGAGCAGGGCACAAAAATATCAAAATATACCAATGGAAATCAACTGCTTGAATACTACCGTCTCATTGAGAGTGATGAAGATAGTTTTTTTCTTGTGGGAGCTGATGTTACAAAGAAATATCTCCACTATTCCATATCTGACTCTCAGGTTATTGAAGAGCTGTCACAAGCTTCAGAACTGGCAGATGAAATGGTTGGTCTTGGTCAGGGTGATCTTGGATTGAGCATGTTTCCTTCCACCTTTACTCAATTTTATACTGCAATTTTTAACAGCAGTGCAGGAAGTCTTATTGACGGTTCCATGGTTTTTATTTCCAAGATCAATCCTTTGAATAAAAGTTATAGAATCAAGGCTTTGTCCGGCATTACAGCTAAAGGAGATGAAGCAGCAACTGCAGATACCATAGGTGATGTCTATATTGTAAATGTTAAAGATGGAAATGGCGATCCTCTGTCACAATTTTCTCCCATGCTTGAGCTGACTCTCGGGTATACTGAGGCTGATCTTGGAGACCATATTCTGGAGATTGCAGTTCAGGATCTTCTTGGCAACCTGCTTGAGCACAGCGAGACATTTGTAATTAATGACCTTGTTCCGGTTATTGTCCATGATCCTGTAACAACAGGTAATGCCGGTGTTTTAATATCCATATCAGCAGCTGTAACTGATGATCAGGAGGTGGCAGATGTATTTTTATCTTTCAGGGCAATGACAGGTGAGATGCCCTATGAACTCATTGTCATGGATTACAATGCCGGTACAGGAGTGTATGAAGCGTTAATTCCATTAAAATATATGACAGGTCATGGCGTGCGGTACTTTATAAGAGCCCTTGATATATCAGGCAATATTACACAGACAACACCATCAGATATCGCAATAACTGATCTTGCAGGTCCTGATATTCCAGGTGGTGTCAATGTAGTGTTTGATAATGATCAATTTAATATTTTCTGGCAGACAGCAGATGATTTTGATACTGCGGGATATATTTTGTTCCGTGGTGAAGATCCTGGTAATATGGTTGATGAAGGGGATCTTGGCCTTACTAATTTTGAAATACTGAATCTTTCATGGGATGATCACTTTATTGGCATAGCAGCCTTTGATGATTTTAATAATCTGGGTATAATGACTACTCCTCTTCTAGTGGGAAAAAAGACAGACCTTGACCGTGACAGGGATGTGGATGGAAATGATATCACAGGGATAATCACCAGAATAGAGGCAGGAGACCATGATATAAGTGTTGAGGAAGCAGCCAGAGGATTTGGCCAGATGTTTTAATTGCAGTAAAGAGTAAAAAATGCCGGATCTAAGTTT
>JAOZRI010000097.1 GCA_029940235.1 Desulfobacula sp.
AGATAATAAAAAAGAGCAACAGCATATAAACTTCCACCCCCAATTAAAATGCCAAGTATTGCTTTTTTTATTGTCATTTCAGGTAAAAAATAAAATGAAGATGCAAATACAATAATTCCAGGAAGCGATATGACATCGGGAATGATTTGACGGTCAAAATCTATAAATGAAATTGTTATCAAGGTGCTGATAAAGACAAACCAGTAAAAAAAGGCTGGTGTAAATCCAAATTTTGCAAAAAGCAATAAAGCAAAGACTCCGGTTAATGCTTCAATTAAAGGATATCTTATGGATATTTTAATTTTACAGAATTTGCATCTGCCCATTAAAAAAATATAGCTTAAAATAGGAATATTTAAATAAAATGGAATAGCATTTTTGCAACTTGGGCAAAAGGATCCCGGGAAAATAATGGATTTGCCTTCAGGGATTCTAAAAATACAAACATTTAAAAAACTTCCAATGCAGGAACCAAACACAAAAACGATCACTCCAGGAGATAAAATATAATCTATCATAAGCACTCACACTGTTATTTAATCTTCCGATCCTAAAAAAAAACTAAAAGGATATTGTAAAAGAGAAAATATGTTTTATTGTAAAGTCATAAATATTAAAAAAAATGAGATTAATGTCAATCACTGAATGCAAAATTTAGAATAAAAATTTTTGTATTCAGTTCTTTATATATGAATAAAGGAGAAACATGGCTGAAGCAGATATTGATGATCTAATTGAAATTATTGAAAAAGAGAGCAACTTAGAGGATATTCCAACAATCCTTCCCATGATGCCGGTGAGGGATGTTGTTGTGTTTACTGATATGCTGCTGCCTCTATTTGTCGGAAGAAAAAAATCCATTAGAGCAGTTGAAGAGAGTATTGAATATGATCGTTATATTTTTTTAAGTGTTCAAAAAGATTCTGACCTGGAAAGACCAACTGATAAAGATGTCTATACTGTTGGTACCATTGGCAGGATTCAAAAGATGATCAAATTGCCAGACGGCCGAATAAAGGCGCTTGTCCAGGGAATAGCCAAGGCCAGGGTATTGGAATATGTTAAAAAGAAACCATTTTTCAAAGTTGAACTTGAATTCTTAGAAGAGAATGATCCCAAAGAGCTCAATATTGAAGATGAAGCTTTAATGCGTAATGTTAAAGAAGCCAGCGAAAAATTGCTGGCACTTAAAGGTGATTTTTCAGGAGATGTGGGTGATTTGTTGTCCCATATTGAATCCATGGGTAAACTTGCTGATCTGGTTGCCTCTAATTTGAATTTAAAGGTTGAAGATGCACAGGTTCTACTTGAGATTACAGATTCAAAAAAACGCCTGAAAAAGGTGAATGATTTTCTGGCAAGAGAACTTGATCTTTCCACAGTTCAAGCCAAGATTCAGACAAATGTCAGAGATGAAATTTCCAGAAACCAGAGAGACTTTTTTTTACGGGAACAAGTCAAGGCTATTCACAGGGAACTTGGTGATTCCGATGATAAAATTGCGGAATTAAAAGAGTTTCGGAAAAAGATTAAAAAATGCAAGATGCCAAAGGATTGTGAAAAAGAAGCTCAAAAACAGGTAAAACGCCTTGAACAGATGCATTCTGACTCTTCTGAAGCTTCGGTTATCCGAACATATCTTGATTGTATTGTGGAGTTACCATGGACAAAATCAACAAAAGATTTCCTTGATATACCAAAGTCACAAAAAGTTCTTGATGAGAATCATCTTGGTCTAAATAAAGTTAAAGAGAGAATTCTTGAATATTTAAGTGTAAGAAAATTAAATCCTAAAAAAAAAGGCCAGATCATCTGTTTTGTGGGACCTCCAGGTGTTGGAAAAACTTCTCTTGGCCAGGCAATTGCCAAAGCCATGAAACGAAAATTTCACAGGCTTTCCTTGGGTGGTATTAGAGATGAAGCTGAAATTAGAGGGCATAGAAGAACCTATATCGGTTCCATGCCCGGTAGAATCTTACAGGGGTTGCGGCAATGCAATACAAATAATCCTGTATTTATGCTCGATGAAATTGATAAACTTGGAAATGATTTTAGAGGAGATCCCTCTTCAGCTCTTCTTGAAGCCCTTGACCCAGAACAGAATTTTGCATTTTCTGATCATTTTTTGAATATGCCCTTTGATCTCTCCAATGTGCTTTTTATTCTTACTGCAAATGTTTCCGATACAATTCCTTCTGCTCTATTGGATAGAATGGAAATAATCAGGATCACAGGTTATACAAGGCAGGAGAAAAAACAGATTGCTAAAACACATCTCATGCCGAGAAAACTTAGAGATAACGGGCTTATCAGAAGGTCTATCCATGTGAGCCCAGGCGCAATGGAATCAATTATTGCTGACTATACTCTGGAAGCTGGTGTAAGAGGGCTTGAAAGAAACCTTGATACTATCTGTAGAAAGATAGCAAGGAAAATTGCAGAGGGTAAAAAGGGGAAATTTTCAATAACCAAGCAGAATCTTACAAAATATCTTGGGCCGCCGCAATATATTTCAGAGCTTGATCAGGAGGAGAGTCAGGTTGGTCTTGCAACGGGTCTTGCATGGACTGAAGTAGGAGGGGAACAACTCTATATTGAAGTATCTCTTTATCAGGGAAAAGGCGAATTGCTTGTCACAGGTCAGATTGGTGATGTAATGCAGGAATCTGCAAGAGCTGCCCTTACATATACAAAATCCCATGCTGATGCACTTGGCATTAAGAAAGATGATCTTGATAATAATGATATTCATATCCATGTGCCGGCAGGGGCTATTCCAAAGGATGGACCGTCTGCTGGGATCGCCATTGCAACAGCATTGGTTTCAGCTTTTACTAATCAAAAGATTAATAATAAAGTGGGGATGACAGGTGAAATCTCTTTACGGGGTAGAGTACTGCCCATTGGCGGTCTTAAAGAAAAAGCCCTGGGAGCCTTGCGGGCAGGCATTGAACACATAATAATTCCTGAAAAAAACAGAAAAGATCTTTATGATATGCCAAAAGTACTTAAGAGAAAAATTAAATTTACCTGTGTGAAGGATATTAAACAGGTTTTAGAGATTGCCATGGAAGGCAAGGTCGGAAAAAAAGGTTGATCAAATTGAAACTTCTTTGCCTTAGTACAGCAGAACAGGGATGCAGCCTTGCAATTGTTGATGGCAGCGATCTTGTATGTGAAGAGTTCTGGACAAACAGATTAACACATTCCAAACGTATTTTAAAAATGATTGAGCATATGCTGGACAAAAGAGCGTGCATGGAACTTGATGATATTGATGGTTTTATTGCTGCAAAAGGTCCCGGCAGTTTTACTGGGCTTCGCATTGGTATCAGCGTAATAAAAGGAATGGCACAGGCTCTTGATAAACCAGTAGCAGGAGTTTCAAGCCTTGATGGAATTGCATTTAGATTTCAATACAGCTCAAGCCCGGTCTGTATTATGATGGATGCCAGAAGAGATGAAGTCTATTATGCTCTTTATGAATTTAAGCAGGGAAGGTTAGTCTCAAAATCCAGTGAAATGGTTGCAAGCCCTGAAAAAGCCATTGCAATGACAAAGAGTACAACCCTGTTTGCAGGTTCTGGTTCAAAGGTTTATAAAAGTATTATTGAACAAAAAGCTGACAACCCGATCATTGCCCATGATTTTCAAGACCATATCAGTGCCGTTGCAATGATTCAATCTTTGAATATAAAAGATAGCTTTTTATATGATTGTGATACCATTCTTACTCCAAGCTACATAAGAAAATCAGATGCCCAGTTGCAGTTTGGCACAAAGAAATAAGGTAAAAAACAAGTATATTGACAAAAGGGTGAGTTTTTTGCTATTATACTCGGACTTTATAGTTTAAAAAGTTAAAAAATATGGATAATACAAAATGGCCAGCAAGGGCAAACTTGCCTGTTGCACAACCCGGCCTGATATTTATTTTTATAACCATCCTCTTTACCGGGATGCTTTTTTATTTTGGGTGGAGTTTTCCTGCCTGGATATTTGTGGTTGTTACTGGATTTGTCTGCTGGTTTTTTAGAGATCCTGACCGTGATATCCCTCAAGATGCAAAAAGTCTTATTTCTCCTGCTGACGGAAAAGTAATTGTTATTGAAAAATTAGAAAAATGTGAATATTTATCTGGCCCATGTATCAAGGTAAGTATTTTCATGAATGTGTTTAATGTTCATGTGAATCGAGCCCCTTTTAATGGCGTGGTACAAAAAGTATTGTATAATCCAGGTAAGTTTATGAATGCATCCTTTGACAAGGCTTCCATTCATAATGAGCGTAATGCATTGATTATTCAAACAGAGAACGGTACAAATTTTGCCGTGGTTCAAATAGCAGGACTTATTGCCAGGAGAATAGTCAATTGTGTACAACAGGGTGAAGAACTCAAAAAAGGTGACAGATATGGAATGATCCGCTTTGGGTCGCGACTTGATCTCTACTTGCCCCTTGATTTTGATGTTGCTGTAAATATTGGTGAGAAAACCCAGGCAGGTTCAACCATAATAGGGTATATGAAATAGAGGATGGGTAAAAGGGGATGTTATTCAAAGGTCTCGTTATATCAGGGTCTGTATTATTGATGGCCGAGTATCACTCTTAAAATCATGGCAGAGAAGCCCATGTTGATAATTAGATTTGAGTCGTGGGGTGTGGTGAGTTTTGAGGAATATAATTTAATAGCAGTTAAGTGGATTTAAGAAAAAACAATTAAACGGAGCAGAATATAAGTTGGAACAAATACCTATTACAAAACAAGGTTATGCAGCCTTAAAAAAAAAACTTGAAAGATTAAAAACCGTTGAACGTCCTGAGAATATCAAGGCCATTGAAACAGCAAGAGCCCATGGTGATTTATCTGAAAATGCAGAATATCATGCAGCAAAAGAGAGACAATCCTTTCTTGAAGGCAAAATTGGTGAAATAGGTTATAAACTTGGTAATGCAAGGGTTATTGATCCTGCAACAGTACCAAAGGATTGTGTAAGATTTGCAAACACAGTTCTTGTGGAAAATTTAGATTCACAAGAAGAGATAGAATATATGCTTGTTGGTCAGGATGAAGCAGATATCAAGAAGGGGAAAATTTCAGTGTCTTCACCTCTCGGTAGTGCATTGATCGGCAAGGAACCAGGAGAAGAGGCCATAGTGCAGGCTCCAGGTGGAAAAAGAATTTACGAGATAATAGATATTTTATAGAATTTGATAGAGATATTGGGGAGGAAAAAGTTTTGGCAAGAGTTACAATTGAAGATTGTTTGAAAAATGTGGATAATAGATTCAACCTTGTTCACCTGGCAGCCAAAAGAGTCAGACAGGTTAGAGAAGGTGCAGATCTATTGGTGAAATCATCCAAGAATGAAGATGTTGTGACAGTTTTAAGAGAAATTGCTGCAGGCAGAATCGTTGCAAAAAAGGGTGAAGAGCTAGAAGATTAACAGAGTTGTGTGAAAAATATAAGAGTTAGAAATTGGGTGTGAAAACCAGTCTTAAAAAACGAGTAGATCACTTTGTTGGCAAAGCTATTCATGACTGGAACATGATCCTTGAAAACGATCGGGTGCTTGTGGGACTGTCCGGAGGTAAAGACAGTCAGACATTGTTAAAGATTTTATTTGCTTTACAGAAAAAAGCACCGGTTAAATTTGAAATTTTACCTGTACATATTGATGCCGGGTTTAAAGGCTCTTTTGCAAAAGAACTTGAGACTTATATCAAAAATAATTATGGCAGGATACAAATTGAATATAAAGAGTATGGAGTGCTTGCCCATTCCCAGGAGAACAGGGAAAATCCATGTTTTTTGTGTTCCCAGCTCAGAAGAAAAAGGCTTTTTGAAATAGCAAAAGAGCTGGGGTGTAAAAAAATAGCTCTGGGTCATAATAAAGATGACTTAATTGAGACTCTATTTATTAACATGTGCTATTCAGGCAAGATTGGGACAATGAAACCCAGGCAGTCTTTTTTTAAGGGAGCTCTTGATATCATCAGACCGTTGGCGTATGTTGAAAAACAGGATATTATACGGTTCTGCCAATTATTTGAAGTGCCGGAGTTTAAAAACAATTGTCCCAGTGCAGACAGAACAAAACGAAGTGAGATAAGAAATTTACTAGAAACACTTTATAAATGCAATAAACATATAAAAGGCAATATATTCAGATCAATGAGTAATATTGCAACAGATTATCTTTTAGACATAAAAAAATGATAGATATTCAAAATCAACCTGATTACAGGAAAATTCCAATTGATAAGGTGGGTATTAAGGGTCTTAAATACCCAGTTAAAGTCCTGGATAAAAAAACAGGGCTTCAATCCACTGTAGCTCAGATCAATATGTACGTTGACCTGCCCCACCAATGCAAAGGCACACATATGAGCAGGTTTGTTGAGATCTTACACCTGTTTAGAACTAAAGTCTCTTTGGAATCCATAACCAATATCCTTGAAGATATGAAAAAAATCCTTGGGGCCCAGTCTTCCCATATTGAAATTACATTTCCATATTTTATTGAAAAACAGTCTCCTCAAACAGGCTCAAAGGGACTTATGGATTATACATGCTCAATAACCGGGTCATCCAATGGTAAAAAACAGACAGATATTGTTTTAACCATTGCCGTGCCTATAACATCAGTATGCCCCTGCTCAAAGGAGATAAGTGACTATGGTGCCCATAATCAAAGAGGAGAAGTAAAGGTAAGCACCAGGTTTAATAAATTTATCTGGCTTGAAGATATTATTGATATTGTTGAAACATCAGCATCCTGTGATATTTTTTCGGTGTTAAAAAGAGCAGATGAAAAATTTGTCACTGAAAAAGCCTATAACAATCCTAAATTTGTTGAAGATATTGCAAGGGATGTTGCAAAAGCCTTGATGGAAGATGACAATATCACCTGGTTTTCCGTTAGCACAGAAAATTTTGAATCTATTCATAACCACAGCGCCTATGCCTATATTGAAAAAGGGCAGCAAGTATTATAAAAATCAGGTCTGTTTTTTTAGTATGTAATGACACTGGATGTAAGAGAATCTTTAAAAGATATTTTTTATGTGGACGCTGAATTGAGTTTAAAGGTAATGGAAAATTTAAAATTATTAAATTTTTTTTCTATATATGATTATTCATAAAAAGAGGGAAAAAACTAATTTAATGCCGAGATTAGTAATCTACGCATTGAAGCTGTCTTTTAAAAAACCACTTGCATATTTATGAAGGATGCTTCTTATCAAAGTTTGATATGGGATTCCTTCGCGGGCTGCCCGTCTTTTTAAAGCATTAAGATCGTTATCTGCTATGCGTATATTTATTTTTTTATTCATTTTTATGGTTTTTTTTGCAATGGTTTGAAAATCAATATCTGATTCCACAGGGATAAGTTTGCCTGTTTCATATGCCTCTAGAATTTCTGATTCATAGGGGTCAAGTTTTACATCGTGCCTCGTTTTATTTTTTTTCATTTTAACCCCCAAGGTATTTTTTAGTGGCTCTTCTACTTGGAATAATTGTTTTGAGAAAATAAATATTGTTATCTATGACATACGGTACTAAATAGGCATATCCGTCAATATCAATAACCATTATTTTCTGGTTTGGATATTTTTTTTTATTAGGGTGCTTTGTGTCTACAACCACGGCACCCGATTCAATTTTCTGGGCAATTTCTTCAAAAGTAATACCTCTTGTTTCTGCAAGTATTTTATTTTTTTCTACATCCCATTGAAAAATTGTCATAATTAATTATAATGGGTAAACCCCCGGCTTTGCCGGGGAGACTCCCAAAGTTTGAC
>JAOZRI010000487.1 GCA_029940235.1 Desulfobacula sp.
CCGGTATTTTAAATTCAGCCCAGGTTGCAGCAGCAGCACTTGCATTTAATGCCGTGGATATTGAAACCCTTAAAGTTGCAGAAATTTTTAATATTACCCGTGTTCTTTTCCTTCCTGTTATTGTTCTGGTTCTTGCCACCTGGTTTGGTAAAGAAACTGGCCAGAAACTGAGTTTTAAATCTGTTGTCATTGATAAATTTCCTCTTTTTATCATTGGATTTTTAATTCTCTTTGGTATGTCCTCATTTGGTCTTTTTTCACCTCCAAGCCATTATAAAGGCAAATATATTGATGTCTCTTATAATGATCGCACACAAGTGACCCCGGAAGAGTGGGAGACACTTGATGGAGCCATGACTGCAGGTAAATTTTCCAGCCTGAACACAGAGCAGCTTGCAGCAGTTAAAAACCTGATTGAACAAAAACAGATTGCAGGTAATTATGATGACCGCAACAATAATAAAGAGTTTGATAAAGTTGGTCGAGCCCGCATGGCACAACTTGAGGGCATTCTCGCTGCAGTTAAAGCCAAACAGATATCATTAGCTAAAGATGTAAAAAGTGCCATTAAACATGCAGTAAAACAGGTACATAAAAAATCCAAAACTGTTGTGACCCTGACTGATTTCATGATTTGGTTCTTTGCCTTTGGCCTGATCGGCCTTGGTATGCAGATTACCAAAAAATCGATTACCCAGGCAGGTGGATGGCCTATAGTTATGGGTGTTATTTCAGGCATCACAAAGGCTGTGCTTTCTTTCTTTGTTGTCCTGTGGTTGGTAAAAGATGTTGTTTTAAACTAATCTCCAAACAAGGAGTTGATTATGAGTGGTAATGAAAAAAATATAACCATTGAAACCGGTGATGCCGGCAAAGGAAGTTCGGTAATTGCCGAAGGCGCTAATACCGAAGAGCTGGAAGAACGTGCTTTGTCAGTTTTTTCCAGTGAGCGCAATGAGGATATGACTGCGCTTATCTTGTGCCTGATCACCACTTTTCTTGTTTTACTGTTCACCAAATGGATGGTATAGTGCTATAGTAATTCACAGGAAATTGTCCAGTGTGCCTTGGCCGGTTCTATAACCGGCCAAGGAATATTTATTTTTTTAAGGTGTCTCTATCGGAGTTTTTCATGTCTAAGCATATACTGTTTAACCATATCCTGCTCTGCACCCATGGTACTGAAGGTGCCAGAAAAGCAGAGGCCTTTATTTTTAAGCTTTTGGCTGCTGATTCTGATCTTAAAGTAAGTGTGCTTACGGTTCTTGATGAAGATTGGCGGGCCATGACTGGTGATGACTGGCTTAACTCAAGCAAAACCCATACCGTCTTTCTTGACCACGTTGAAACACAAGTGACAGAAGAGATAGCCCAGGATTGGCAACGTATTCAAGACTCGTATCCTTCAGCATCACAGGCGGTTTTTCTACAGAGAACCGGTTCCATTGAAGGTACGATTACAAGAGTAGCCAAAGAAGTTGGCTGCGACCTGATTGCCATCGGCCCCTATCAAAGCAGAAAAATTTTTTCTACCCGCATGGAGAAGGGTCTGCGGGCCAGAATGCAAAACAAGACCTTTCACCCTCTGCTGCCATGTCCTCTTCTCATAGCCCCATAACAGCGCCACCGAAAGGTGTTTCTCAGGAATTCGATCTTGGTCTGCAAGTGCCGGCCGATTTTGATATGCAATCGTTTTTCCCCAATGACCGTCTCCTTCGGCTTCACCCCCACTGGTTTATAACTGATTTCAAACAAAATGACTCATCATTTTCAGCAGACATTAAGGATTATGCAACCCAGGAAAAATTTTCTCTCGCAGGTAGTGTGGTCTATCCGGGTACCACCTCCAAATTTATGATTATTAATTTGTCCGGCGGTCTTGAAAAAAAGATCCTTTTTCTGGAACGGGATGGGATATTGAAGGCACAGGTAGTCTCCTTTCATGCTCCAATAACTGATGATGATCATCTCCTGCTCTGGATTAGAGGTATCCGGGAGTATATTCGTATCTACCTGAAACAAACACCCGCCACTCTGTTTTTCCGCCTTTTAATGAACCGCATGATACTGAAAATGGATCCGTCCCAGCGAAAAATCAGCATGAT
>JAOZRI010000098.1 GCA_029940235.1 Desulfobacula sp.
TCCAGTTAAGCTGATGAATATGGTTGATTCCAAGGGATTCATCTTCCCATACTGATTCGTCCTCAAGGTCGAGCAGCTGAGTTTTTTCATGGGGATATCCCAAAGATTTTAAAAACACATTTGGCAAAGCTGTAATCACATGGAAATGTTTTCCAAGGGGCAGAAGATTTAAAAATGTAAGCTGGGTAATAACGTGCAACCAGAACATTCCTGCCATAAGGGTCGCAGTTGAATCAGCACTGATCCAGGATATCAGAGATGCAGCACCCACAGAAACTGGTGTCCACACAAATTCTGAACCATACTGGGGATTATTGAAAAAATGGAGATGATCAGGATTGTTAAACTGGGTAATCAGATTATACCGGGCACCATCATAAAGAAGATCGGAAATCATTAAAACACCTATCATGATCAGAACAACATAGGCTTCCAATGTATGGTGCATTCGTTCAGGCTTTATCACGGTTCTTCTGAAAACAGCATAAACAATCATCAATAAGACAATTCCCTCCATGATATCTTTTAAAGCAATATAGAGATATCCCAAAAGATAATCATCTCCAAGAAAAGGGAGATGATAACCTTTTATAAAGCCTTCACCGTAAATATTGAGACTTCGAATGATAAGAATACAGAATCCCCAGAAGATAAAAGCGTGCATGATGCCTGCTGCCCACTCTTTTTTTCTTCCTGCCAGGCGCTTTTGCCCAATGGCTATTATCACCATGTTTTTAAGCCGTTCAGTTATCCGGCCGAAACGATCCAGAGGCTCAAGAGCCATGAGCAGTTGAATTTTATAATACATGGTGTGACAGAAAACTGCCATGCCGACAATGAGAAGGATTGACATCACAATTGGATTCATAAATTACCTCAATATTACATACTAATTTTTCTTATCAGTGTATGATTAGAATTCAAATTAACCTTTAATTTTTTTAATTTCTTCTCTTAGTATGGGAACCACCTCAAAAAGATCACCCACAATACCATAATCAGCAACATTAAATATTGGTGCTTCAGGGTCTTTATTAACAGCAAGAATAGTTTTTGATCCGGTCATTCCTGCAAGATGCTGAATTGCTCCTGAAATACCCATTGCCATATAAAGGTTTGGAGCAACTATTTTACCTGTCTGACCAACCTGCTTATTTTGTGCCAGAAGTCCTGCGTCAACCATGGCTCTTGAAGATCCAAAACCTGCACCAAGATCATCGGCCAACCCCTTTACAAGATCAATTCCTGCCTGATCTTTGGTACCACGCCCAACTGAAATAACAATATCTGCATCTCCAAGATCAATTTCACCGCTTGCATCTGATACGACTTCTTTAATAACAGCTTTTAAATCAGGCTCAGGTGCAGAAAGCTTAACAACATTTTCTGATCCGCTTATGCCAGGATCTGCTTCAAATGCGCCGGCTCTTACAACAGCCACTAATTGTTTTGTGTTTATTTTAATCTTCTGCATCACTTTATTTGCAATGGCAGGTCTTGTTATTGTAATCTGGCCTCCATCAATCTCAATATCTGTAATATCGCTGGCACAGGCTGCATCTATCTTGGCAGCAACCCTTGGAGCGACAGCCTTACCTGTTTCAGAAAAGCCAAACCAGATCAAATCTGCTTCAAATAATTTTGCAGCATCAACAACACATGATGCAAAGGGTCCTGCAGTGAAAAGTTCAAGATCTGCATCATCTGCAATATACTGGGTATCAGATCCGGCATTTGCCAAATCTGCACTTAAAGATTCAATATTGGAACCAATCGCGGCCACTGCTGTCTCAGCTCCAATGGCCTTGGCTTTGGATAAAAGTTCTTTTGTGCTGCCTTTTAAGACACCATCTTTAATGTCTGCAATTACGAGTATTTTTGTCATGATAATAAATTTCCTTATATAAACCCAGATATTATCCGGTTAAAGTTTATGATTTTGTATGCACTATTAAATCTGTGTTTGAATGAAAAGTTGCCCATATGTAAGGCGCAAAGCTCGAAGAGATGCGCATGCATACACTTTTGCAACCAGAGTGTACTGTAGTACATGAGGATTGCAAAAATTTAAAGCAACGAAACAGATGGGTGAGTTTTCGCTCAAACATTAAATAACTTTTGCCTCATTGGCAAGAAGATCAACAACCTTGGCTGTAATCTCAGCTGCATCACCCTCAAATTTCTGCCCTGCCTGGCGTGTTTCTGATTTCAAAAATTCTGTAATTTCAGATTGTGGGGAGCCTCCTCCTAACTCTTCCCATGAAGTTCCAAGTCCTGCAAGGTCCATAACATTAATCTTCTTTTTCTTTGCCATCATAATACCGCGCATGGCGGGAAGCCTCGGTTCATTAATACCATCACTAACTGTTACTACTGCGGGCAGTTCAAGTTCAAGAATTTCTGTTCCAGCATCCCCCAGCCTTGATACTTTAATATGCTGGTCACCTACTGCCTCAATATCTATAATATTGCTTACACATGGCAACCCAAGAAATTCTGCCAGAATGATTCCAGTCTGACCACTGTCAGTATCCTGGGCCTGTTTTCCAGTGATAATAAGGTCATACTCACCATTTTCATAAACTTTCTGTATTATTCTGGCATAGATTGATGGATCAGAGTTTTCCAATGCAGGGTCATCAATCTGAATTGCATTATCAATACCCATGGCAAAACCTTTACGAATAATTTTAGTATTGTCATCACCACTGCCAATATTTACCAGAGTTGTCTCTGCCTTATTTTTCTCCTTAAGCTGTACAGCTGTCTCCACTGCATTTTCATCCCAGGCATTCATGACATACTGGAGTCCATCTTCAATAATGGCTCCATTTTCCACATTGATGTTTAATTCCACATCAACTACTTTTTTTATTGTTGTAAGAATTTTCAATTGATCCTCCTAATCTATTTTGGCTGATTTATTTAGCTGATTTATTCTCATTTCTATTTTCTTTTAATACGTTCTTCACCGCAAACGATGATTAATTCAGAGTCCCTTCCAGGAAAAGCCAGAGTCATATTTAAGCTCTTTCCCATGTCCACAGCAAGGGCAGTTGGCCGGGAATTGCTTATCATTACAGGTATCTGCGCCCTGGCTGCTTTTTGAATTAATTCATAACTTATCCTTGAAGATAAAACAAGGATTTTGGCTTTGGACAATCTCTTATTCATAAAGGCTTTGCCTATTGCCTTGTCAAGTGCATTGTGCCGGCCTACATCCTCTGCAAAGGCAAGCTTTTCCAATTGAGAGTCAAATATTATTGCAGCGTGTGATCCTCTGGTGCTTTGATAGTAATTCTGGTTTTCACTGAGTTTATTAATACAATCAAAAATACTATCGATTCCAATGGTGAAACCGTTTTTTGCAGGTGCAATTGTCGCAAAAAGGTCCTTGACCATCTCCTTGCCGCAAATACCGCAACTGGTCTGGCTTACAAAAATTTTTCTTTCAAGAAGATCATGAATTTTTTCTTTTCTTTCTACAGTGAGCCACATATCTATAATATTAGGGTCCAGATCTTTATCATAACCTATGGTTTTAATATCATGGGGTGAATCTGTTATCCCCTCGCCAAGGCAAAAACCTGCGGCATGATAAATTTCTTCACCTGGAGTTCTCATAACCACAGAGTATGGTTTTTCATCAATACGAATTAAAAAGGGCTCTTCTCCTATCAATTCAAGGGATATTGTCTCTTCACAGGGTTTATTGCCCAGGATCTCTTGCTGGCACCGCAGAGCTTGATAAACTGCTGTATCTTTTTTCTGACTCAATTATGTATCTCCCTGACCATAAAATTAATGGAAGCTATTCCTCCACAATGTGACTATTTATAAGCTATATTATAACTACATGTCAAGAAAAAATATGTGCATTTCCCTCCACTCCACGGGTAGATATTACAAAAAAAAGCTTTTGCTGATGCCGATAAAATAGTCATGAATTTTAAAAATCAGACTTTTAATTATTCTCTGTTCAGCCCCTACAGCTGGTTCTGGAAAAAGAGGAACCGCCTTGACCGATTTTAATAATTTTTTATACAGGGATTACTGAATAAATTATTGCCAGTTATAATCCTTCAGCTTTATAAGCAGCAGCCAGATCCAAATAGTGCTGTGATCCTTCCTTGGTCCACCACATGAGTTGTTCAGGCGCGGGACCACTGATTTTACCTGGAATACCGGTTACAAAAGATTTATCTGGAATCTCCATTCCCGGACGGATCAGGCAACCGGCAGCAATAAGGCAATAATTGCCAATTATCACATCATGGAGAATAGTGGAGTTCATACCGATGAGAACGTTATCACCAATACTTTTACTGTGAACAACTGCTCCATGGCCTATAATGACCTGGGCACCGATGGTGACATTGCCCACAGGAGCACTTGGAGTCCCTGAATGGATTACACAATTATCTTCCACTGCTGTGCCCTGGCCAATACTTATGCACCCGAGATCGCCTCTCAATACTGCACCAGGCCACACACTGACATTTTCAGCAATCTTAACATCACCTACAATATAGGCTGCCTCGCTGACAAAGGCTGATTTGGCAATCTCAGGCGTTTTTCTATTAAAACTTCTAATCATTGAGAACCTTCCCCATGACAGACACACTCATAGATCTACACTCACAACTCTTGATAGTCCTAAAATCACATCCTCTGAACTATTATGGTATCTGCTTGTAACACTATTTTATTCATGGACTGCAAACACTCGGTTCCTGCCACTGTTTTTTGCTTCATATAATGCCTTGTCTGCCCTATCTAAAACAGTATCAATGACTGAATCAATATTTTTATTAAACTGGCTTATACCAATACTTATTGTATAATTTATACTTGCCCCATGAATTTGTAATGATTTACTTTCCACTCTCTGTCTGATTTTCTGGGCAATTATTTTAGCACCGGCAATATCTGTATCTGGTAACAGTATCACAAATTCTTCACCACCAAACCTGGCTACGATATCACTCGCCCTTGTATTTTTTGTCAAAACACTGGCCAAATTTTTTAGTACCTCATCCCCTGTACTATGCCCATAAGTATCATTAACCTTTTTAAATTTATCAATATCTATCATCAAACTTGAAAAACCTTTTGTCTGTCTTTTTGCAAGATTTATTGTATTATTTGCTATATCTGCAAAAAACCTTCTATTGTACAGGTCAGTTAAAAAATCTTTTGAGGCCATGGTCTCTAATTTTTTTGCTACATCCTCTGCACGGACCTTCTGAATTTCAAGTTCCTGGGTCCTTGTTTTAACTTTTTGTTCAAGCTCAAAACTAAACTCTTTCTCTTTTTGGGCAGCAAGTACATTTTTATATATATAATAAAATAGAGCTGACAATAATAAAAAGAGAATCAATCTAACTATTTTAGTTAGCAAAATCGTGGTGTCAATAAACCAGTCAGGCTTGTATGACACTAAATATGCCACAACTTGTTGCTCTTTGATATTATGTATTGGCTTAAAAGCTGCTATGGTTGCTTTTTTATCTCTTAGTATATATATACCAAAACTTTTCCCTGCATCCATATTTTGTTGTATGTTTTCTTTATGGGATGGTGTTAAAAAGCGTTTTGTTTTGTTTAATCTTTCAGGAGTGTGCTGTTTTGTTATTGCAAACATATAGTCTTTGTGTTCAATACTTTGGATATACTTTAGCTTCAGGTCTTTTCGCTCCCATGTTTTTACAGAAAAAATCTTTTTATGCACTAAAAAATGAGTGTGTAGTCGATTTATCTCGGTCAGATGGGTTTGAATCACCTCAGAACCATATCCAATATCAAGAGCACATAAATAATTGCCATCTTTATCAAAAACAGGATAGGTATTTCGAAAGGCATGGGCAGTTTTTCCCTGTTCAAATCCAAGGGTTGGTTCATGGGTCTTATTGGTATTAGCAAATGAGTATCTTATTTCACTTAAGTCATCACCATATTTTGTAGGTTTATGCATTCTTAAAAAGGTTGTGTTATCAGGCAGGACAAAATGATATTGGAGCACTCCTTTGAATTTCATAAATTCATATCTGTTTTTTAACTGGTTATATAACTGTCTCCTTAGAACATCTTTTTTTTTCTTATCAGCATTTTTTAACTGTAATAATATTTCTTGAATTTTTTGGTTATCTTGAGTTGCGAGATATATTGCTTTTGAGTCTTTCTGGTGGAATCTGTTTATTACATTAAATTGTGTCTGTAAATTTTCTACGCTGGCATCAATTGCCAGATTTATGCGCTGTCTTTTATTAAGCTCGGTTACAACAAAAACCAAAGTGTTAGCAATAACAAAGCATAACAAAAAGATAATTTTCAGTCTTGTATCGCTATGCTTTATCTTATGCGTTTTAGATGTCATTAGCCAGCCCGTAAAACGGCATTAATATATTGTTGATTCAATATTTCAGTTTATACACCAATAGTCAACTGTAAATTCAGGCTATCAATATGGAGACAACACAACCAGGCAAAGACATAACATCTGTTCTTATCTGGTTGTATTAAAAAATTATTGAAATAAAAATTAACTTAAAGAGTTATCAAATGCTGAAATTTGAAATCAAAGGATCGATTTTATATTTTTTTTAAATTAAACGAGCCAATTCCCAATGTATTATTTTACATCAAAGACTCAGTTAAAACAAAAGCTGCCTGGAGATATGATGTCGGGCAAAGAGGAAAGCACTCCTTGCAGTCGTTACACACTTTTGAGGCTATCTGCGGCACAAAGCAGATCTCTTTATTGATTCCTCTGTCAACAAAGCCTATTGCATTGGCTTTTTTAACTTCAGCACAATATCTTACACACAATCCGCAGTGGATGCAGAATGACGGATCTTTTACATATTGATCAGGATTTGCTCCATACTCTTTAGCAAACTCTTTTAATTGCGGGGCATCAGGAGCATGGGCCATGAGAAGCTCTATTATGGTTTTACGGATTCTATCCACTTTTTCAGATCTGGTCCTGACTATTATGCCCTCTTCTACCGGATAGACACAGGAGACAACAAGTTTTGTCCGGCCGTTTACTTCCACCTCTACAATGCAGAGTCTGCAGCCACCAAAAGGTTCGAGCTTTTCATGATGACAAAGTGTAGGTATGAATATCCCTGCATCCTGAGCTGCCTCAAGAACAGTCATGTCTGGTTTTGCCTTTACTTTTTCCCCATCAATTTCAAATTGAATTTCTTTCATTTTATCTGCTCTCTTTGCATTGTGTTATTTCTTTTTGGCTATCGCTCTTTTTTCTTCGGGCACAGGATCTGGAACAGGCTCACCTGAAAGCTTTGTGACTGCACCAAATTTAGTTGGGCAGACTTCAAAACAGGTGCTGCAATTTGTACATTTTTCCTGATCAATGATGTGAATTGTTTTCTTGGCACCATCAATGGCATCTGCAGGACAGTTTTTACGGCACATGCCACAACCACTGCATTTGTCAGGATCTATGTAAAAGGATATCATATCTTTACAGGCAAGAGCAGGGCATCGTTTCTCTTTTATATGTGCTTCATATTCATCCCTGAAATAGCGCAAAGTGCTTAAGAATGGATTTGGGGCACTTTTTCCAAGGGCACATAAAGAGGCTTCAACCGCAGTTTCAGCAAGTTCTTCCAAAAGTTCGATATCACCTTCTTTGCCTTTGCCCTGGGTAATATTGGTCAGGATTCTATGCATCTGACGCAGGCCCTCACGACATGGAACACATTTGCCGCAGGACTCTTCAGTAAGAAAATTGATAAAATATCTTGCAACATCCACCATGCAGG
>JAOZRI010000099.1 GCA_029940235.1 Desulfobacula sp.
CGTTCCAGGCTGTTTACCTTACACTCGCTGGTTTGGACATTGCAACAAGTTCTAAAATTCATTGCACTAACCGTCAAAACTCGCTGCGCTCAAACAATTGACGGTCTTAACGCTCCACTCATCAAGAACTTATAAGCAAAGATCCAAAATGCTCCCTTAAAGGTAAACATCCTTCCACTGGATGAGGTTGTAAATATTCAGTATTTATTAATATTGTTATAGATATTAGCAAAAAACATACCACTTTGGTAATACCCTAATAAAACAAATACTTGTGGGTTGATTAAAAAGATAGCAGTTTCCCAATATAAGTTTTCTGTGCTATTTGACAGTTTATGGATTAATAAAAAAGAGCAAATGCCTGTATTGATTCTTCCATGCTACTCAGAATTTTTAGATTTACCGCAACAGAGGTATTTGGAGAGGTGATGCTGTGACCGGGTTGAACAGGCATGGAGCCAGGACGGCGAGAGTGCCTGTTCCACCTGTTCACCAGACATGGACGTCTGGTGAACTTTAGGTCTCAGCATTACCTCTCCAAATACCGGCACTAATCAAACAAGCCAGAATAATTTAAACGCATTATTTGCTCTTTTGCCTGTTTTCCGGGTAACTTAAATCAAGGATTACATAACTCAAAGTTTCAACCGGTAGAAATTTCTTTTTCCGACCTATTTCTACCGTTTTCCTTTGCAAGATATAGAAGTTTATCAACTTTAGACAGCAGCGCAGCCTGGTCTTCATCAGAATTATAATGGGCTATACCAAGGCTTATGGTTGCAAAAATCTTCTCACCTTTATAAACAGCAGAAGCATTAAAGACAGCTTCCCTTATTTTTTCAGCAATCAAATAAGCATCATCAAGGCTGCACTCTTTTAAAAGGATTAAAAACTCTTCTCCACCCCATCGGCAGAAGGCATCGGATTCCCTGATAATATTTTTTGTCTCAGAAACAATATTTTTTAAGACCAGATCACCTGCAGGATGGCCGAATTGATCATTAATTTTTTTAAAATGATCAATATCAAAGGATATGATTGAAAGATCAATGCTTTTTCTCTGCCCGCTCTTAATGGCCTGCTTCATAATAATATCAAAGGCATGACGATTATATATACCTGTTAATCCGTCTGTGGATGCCATTTTTTCAAGTTTTGCCTGAAATGACGAGATAGTCAGATTTGTTAAAAGCACAATAATAATGGTAATCACTGCACAGGCAGCAAGGTTTGCGAGCAGGGTATTAAAAATATTTTTTATTGATTTTTTTTCTGCCTGCTCAACAAATAAAAACCATTTTAATTCAGGCAAATATCTTATATTCAGATGAATTGTTGTTCCTTTTTTTTTGTATTGGAAATAGTTATGTTTTTTTGATAAAATCTCTTTTGTAAAATCTGATATCCCTTGAATTTGGGAGATATTACGAACCCTTTTTGACAAATTTGATCCATTGAGTTGTATATTGCCCAAGTCATCACTAAAATAGATATTTCTGTCATAATCTTTTTGATATTTTTCAATGAGTTTTTTTACAGCTGTGACTGAAAGGCCTACTCCTGTCACGCCAATAAAGTTATGCTTATCATCATACACCCGGTAATTTATAAAAACAGTCATTGATTCATTATTGGCCATATCAGGATCAACATTCACCTCATAGTCTGATTCCATGGAGCGCACCCTGAAATACCATTTATCACTCTCATTTTCCTCTTCTACTTTTTTTAAAATTCCATCAGCATGATAATAATTCCTGGTTTTTTCCGAGACAAAAAAACTTGTGATCGTATGATATTTTTCATGGATGGTTTTGAGATAGCGACTTATTTTATCTTTATCTTTTTCGCCTTTAACTATCCACTCCTTTAAAAAAGTATCATTTGCCATGAGAGACGATATAAAAATTGGAGGTAGCAGATCCCTTTGAATTTCAGAATAGATATTATCACTGGTCAGTGGCAGCTGGCTAAGCCTGATCTGGGATCTTAAAGATGCTCTTGAAGTATAATAGCTTGCAAGGCTGGTTGCCATAAAGCCTGTTACAAGGAGCAGGCTTACAATTAAAATAAGTTTATTTTTTCTGTATTTCATTTAATTTTCCATACCGTATATGTGCATTTTTGTAAATTAGGCACATATACCAGAAGTTTGCAATATTTTTATATAAAATTTCAAAGATATCATATCCATCCTTAAAAAAATACTGTTCTATTGTGTGGTTTTAATGTAAACTGGAAAATAAGACAGTTATCCACTTTAAATTGACAAAAAAATTAAAGGATACCGCACATGCAAATTGATGAAAAAGAATTTTTTACCCAGGCAACACTGAAAATCTGTGGAAGCCTTGAAATTGAAAAAGCCCTGCATCAATGTTTTTTATATGTACGCAAATTTCTACCTGCTGTCCAGATGGGATTCCATATATATCACCGAAATGCTGGTATTGTTGAAACCATTGCCCTTGCCACTGTTAAATCCGGAGCTATCTCTTCCATGAAAATACAACTCTCCATAAAGGGACGAAAACAGGTTGAAGAGCAGCGATCAGTCCGGGTCAGGTTAATTGACAGGCTTGGGGATGACCCTGTTACAGGCCCTGTTGCAAACAAACTTGGAGCATCTGATCTGTCAGCCATTGTAATGGATCTGGTACTTGAAAGAACAATGCTTGGTGTTTTCAGTGTTTTCAATAATGGAAAAGAAAAATTTACTCAAGAACATATCAATCTTTTAAGCCCGTTGAGTAAACCATGTGCCATTGCCCTCACCAACAGCCTGCGGTACAGAGAACTTAAAAGTTTAAAAGATCTTTTGACAGATGATAACAGATATCTCCAGGATGAACTGCGCAGGATATCAGGAGAAGATGTAATAGGAGCAGATCTTGGATTAAAAAATGTAATGGAAATGGTTCGTCAGGTAGCTCCTCTGGAAAGCCCTGTTCTGCTTCTTGGCCAGACAGGCACAGGAAAGGAAGTTATAGCCAGTGCCATCCACAATTCATCACTGCGCAAGGATGGCCCCTTTATCAGGGTAAACTGCGGTGCTATTCCTGCCACACTGCTTGACAGTGAACTGTTTGGATATGAAAAAGGAGCATTCACAGGAGCTGTTGCACAAAAAAGGGGGCGTATTGAACGAGCCCATGGAGGAACTCTTTTTCTTGATGAGATAGGAGAGCTTACTCCAGAGGCTCAGATAAGGCTTTTAAGGGTTCTCCAAGAGAAGGAGATTGACCGGGTAGGCAGCACCCAGACCATTCGGGTAAACATTAGAATCATTGCTGCCACCCATAAAAACCTTGAAAAAATGATGGCAGCAAAACAATTCAGGGCTGACCTTTTTTTCAGAATCAGGGTTTTCCCCATTGAAATTCCACCATTAAAAAAAAGAAGAGAGGATATCCCTGCACTGGTGCACCATTTCATAGAGAAAAAATCAAAGGAGATGAAACGTATTCATGTTCCCATTCCTGCACCAGGAGCCATTGAAAGGCTCAAGGAGTATCACTGGCCAGGCAACATAAGAGAACTTGAAAATGCAGTGGAGCGCTCTCTTATTCTTGACCAGGGAAATCTTCTCTATTTCAAGGATATTGGAATATTTCAAAAAGATAAAGCCAGATTGCAGGTAATATCTACAAATAAACTTTCCATTGAATCATTTGAACTTGACATGGTTATGGCAAAGCATATCAAACATATCCTTGATTCATGCAACGGCCGAGTGGAAGGCAGTAGAGGAGCTGCAAAAATATTAAATATTCACCCTTCCACCTTAAGAAAGCGCATGAAAAAACTTAAAATACCCTTTGGAAGAAAAAGCTAATCGTAGATCCTGTCTATTTTATTCAATCTGGATTCAATCAACTCTTCAAAATCCGATACTGCTTTTTTATCCCTGATCAAGGATTGGCCGGTCACAATTTTGAAATACTTTGCACATATTTTTTTCTCCCGGGAAGAAAATCCTGTGGAATAACCCTTTTTATCACTCTTTTCTTTCTGAGACAGCTCCTGTAAATTCCTGCAGCCATGGGGTCGGTTAATGATGTGGGAGTAATAAATTAAAGCTCTGTCAATGAGAATATAGAGAAACTGGATATTTTTATTGGGTCCCAGCTTAAGTTTATCTTTGCCAAACCTGATGCCTGCTTTTTTAACCCTGGTTATTTTCTTACCACCAAACCAGGCGGAACCAGCTCCGAGAATTCCTCCCATGGCCGTGAATACACCAAATGTAATACCTGCTGCTGCAGTATCCAACACAGCACCAGCACTGCCGCCAATAACAGCACCGGCTGTTGTAAGCTGCTGTCTTGTAAGGCCGAGAAGTTCCCAGGTCTGTTGTGAAAACAGATCATGCCTGAGAATGGAATATTCCAAAAGGTGATACTCAAACAGAGTGTGTTGAAACAGGCTTCTAATCTTTTTAAACATCAATTTTTCAATTTTTTTAATGGCTGCATGATATTTTTTTTCAAGCCTCTCTTCCACTCTTTTCCGGTCAAAAGATAGTGCTACACTCTGGGACACATGAAAAGAGAGGATTTTTTCCAAAGTGAGTGAGATCAAGGCTGCCACAAGACAATTTCGTTTGTGTCTCTCTTTTTTAAAGGCAGCAATAACATGGTAAAGAACATCTTCCATCTCCTGATCAATGGCTTTAAGGCTGTCAAGCATCTTAATTCGTTCACTGAAATCAGCTGTATTGGAGTTAAATTCACGAATGCAATTAAAATGTTTTTGAAATTCAAGTTTCCAGTCAGAAATATAATTTTTTTCACTGGTTTTAGAGTTAATAATGGCCATTCTAGGGCGGCCCGTAAGCCGCAGGATTTCCATTTCAGCCAGATCATCATCGCGCACAGGCCTTGATCCATCCACCACATAAATAATACCTGCTCCCTTTGCAACAGGCAGTAAAAGCTCACACTCATCTACATAAAAAGGATCGTCTTTAAATGTATCAATAAATATTTCTATAATTTGATCTGGACGGCCTTTATAGGCCTTAAACCAGGCAAGGGTCTTTTTTGGCATCTGAAAACCGGGTGTGTCCACAAAAGAGATGATTTTTTTATCATCAATTGTTATGGTATATTTTTTTGATTCCCTGGTCTCTCCTGGAATCTGGCTGACCTTGATTTTATCGTCTTCGGTCAAGGTGGATACCACAGAAGATTTCCCCTCATTGGGATGACCCAGTATTGCAAATTCAGGTATCATGGCTGTAAAAACCCCATGACTGATATGCCTGGTTCTTCAAGTTTAAACACACTTTTTTCCCACACTTTAAAGTTAATATCACTTTTATCCACACCAAGATTTTCCTGGCCTGCATCCCTGGTTAACACAATATATAAAGGTATACCCTTTGAGATCCGCGCCTTAATCCTGGTAATATAATAGAGCAATTCCCGAATTGGAGGCTGCCATACCTCTTGAACCAGAATTACCGAATCTGCTTCATTTTCCCCGATACTGGCAAGAGCTTTGGCATCATCATCAAAATTAAAATTAATCCCGATCACCCCTCTTATATTAAAAAACATGTGTTGTTCAATACTGTTACAAATATTCTCAATTGTTTTCTCGGAATAAACTTTATTTGATAAAAGAAGCAGTGCTTTGCCGGTAACCATATTTTGCCGGGGTGTAGAATAATCTGTTCCTAACTTATTTTTGACAGGATCTTTTCCAATCTCTTGATCCCTGCTGCTCTCCTTGGTTTCAACATCCATCACAGGAGCTTTCATCCTTATAATCACCTGCCTGAACTTTGAATTTGTAAAATTGAATCTTTTTAATACCTGTTGCTGGAAAAAACTCCCGGCAATAATAAGCAGTCCCCTTGGAATCACAGTATAAAACAAAATCGCCAGGCACAAAAATGGCCACCAGGACACAAGATCCTGGGTTGCCAGGGCATGGATACCCTGTTTTAAAACAATTCGGCTGCCCTCTATCTGTTCAAGATTTGGGAAAGTCATGGTTTCAGGAATAAACCATGACCATGGTGAAGCTGTAAATATTACCAGATCATGGACACTTTGGCCTGATGTCATAAGTGTGGACTGCCATCCAAAGGCCATGTCACTCACAACTATCTTTAAAAATATTCCACCAAGGATGCCTGCTGAAAAACTAAAGGCAAACAGAGATGTGAGAATAAAAAAAGGCCAGAAAAACAGAGCTTTGTACTCCCTTGCTTTCATTCTCATGAAGCTTATGAAATAATCAAGATCTTCAATATTCCAATTAAAAATCAATCTTCCTGTTTTTTTTATAATTTTGGGCAGAACATTAAAAAACAGAGAGCAGACAATTGTATGAACCATTGAACCTGCATACTTATTATCTCTTCTCAATAGTATTTGCACTGGAAGTACCATGGAAAGCAGTATAAAGACCACTGGCAGAACAATAAACAATGCTGTAAAACTTGTGACATTTACAGGCTGGGTACCATGATAGGCAAGAAATGAATATACAGTGGATATTCCAATAGTAAGCCCTGATATGATCATGATATAAACTGCACAGGTATAAAGGGATGAAAAAACCATGCCCGGCAGAATGGGTAATCCTTTTTCATCTCTCCTGAACTTAAGCCATGAAAGCATCAGATGTGTGTCAGTTTGACAACTGTCTTTACACTGGCTGTAGATCTTACGATCCTTAAGCTCCCTGGATTTGATATCTTTCCTGGAATCAAGGGTATTATCACGGTCAATGAGATAATCCAGATCAATAATATCGTTTAAGCTTATTTTCATGGCTATTTATTAACAGATCGCAGCAGTTTTCACAATTGATGTCAAAATAGTGTAATATTTTTTATATGTTTGATGTAATATTTTTTTAAAAAATCATTTACCTTGGATCACTATTTATAGTATTGTGATTTTCATGATCCTCCATAGTACCATTAATTTTTCCAAAATACTTTAGACCATCATGTGAAGGAGTAAAAACTGATGAAATGGTTCCGGTATATTGTTATTCTAACTCTTTTTTTCACTGTGTGCATTGTGGCTCTTTTTTTCTATCTGCCATTTTCCAATAATTTTAAACAAAAAGGTGAGCTTAATATTCCTGGACTTAATAATAGAGTTACTATACAGCGAGATACCAATGGCATGGCTTATATTCATGCGCTGAATCTTGATGATGTTCTGATGGCTCAAGGGTTTGTTACTGCCCAGGATCGGCTTTTTCAGATGCAGTTGACCCGTCTTTTTGCCCAGGGCAGGATATGTGAACTTGCAGGAGATGTTGCAAAAAATCTTGATATTCGTATGAGAACCATTGGCCTGCACAGAATGGCAAAAAAACAGGCTGGTATTCTTAATGATAAGACAAGAAAATATTTTCAAAACTATGTGAATGGAATTAATGCCTTTATTGATATTTGCCCAGATGATATTCATTTAGAATTCAAACTTGCCGGCATAAGCCCGGAAAAATGGGAAGTTGCTGATTCTCTGACTCTGCTATATTACATGGGATACTCCACATCGGCAAATTTAAACAGTGAGATAGTTTCCCAAATGCTGTTGGAAACTCTTGGGTTTGAAAGAGCTTCCCAGATCATGCCCATTAATATTAACGCTGATGATCCTGATGATACAGGGGAAATACAATTGCCTCCAAAAGAGAGACTCTCCCTGTCAATGACCAATATTAACAATCTTATGGTATATACTTCTGATAGAAAACTTCGTGCCGGGAGCAATAACTGGGCAGTATCTCCAGCTCTTTC
>JAOZRI010000488.1 GCA_029940235.1 Desulfobacula sp.
CAGATCAGGGGTTCCCATTGAAATTGTTTCAAAAATTATCCTCAGGCATGCTAATCTTTCTACCACCCAAAGATATCTTGGAAAAGTAAGTGACACGGAAGCCATTCACTGGATTGATAATCTTTACAGATAAATGAGCTGGTGATTTTTAATCACATATATATGATTGACAAGCTATAAAAAATAATATATATGTGATTAAATTTAAATATTAATTCATATAAGTGTAATAAAAATGAAACATAGAAAATTAAAGAGAGTCAGAGAACAATTAGATGAGGCGCTCCAAGCCTTTACGGAAATGGCTAGTGTAACCAGGCCAATAAAGGGTTGGATTCGTGCGATTCGGGATTCTCTAGGAATGAATATGCGTCAGTTAGCGGATCGCCTAGGGGTTAGTCAATCTCGAATTGTTAAAATTGAACAGGATGAGCTCTCCGGGGCATTGACCATTAAAACATTGGAAAAGATTGCAGATAAGCTGGACTGTGTTTTCATATATGGTTTTGCTCCAAGATCAACCTTAGAAAATACAGTCAGGAACCAAGCTGCTTGTATTGCACGGGAAAGAATGAATATGATTTCACATCATATGTATCTTGAAGCACAGGAATTGACGAATCACCATTCTAAAGCAGCTTTTGAGAGTATGGTGGAAGAGATTTTGGAATCTCCTTCAAAACTATGGGATAAGAATTTCAAATGATTAAGATTGAAGATGGAGCAACTCCATTAGAATACGGTGAGATCAAAGGATTAATACCTACACATATCACCACCAAAGGGGAGCTCGATGCATTAGAGTTGGAGAATATTTCACGGGCCTTTGCTTGGATACAAACAATTAACGCAGACGAAATCTTGAATACAGATTTCATTTGTCGGTTTCACAAAAAAATGTTTGGTGATGTTTGGAAATGGGCTGGAAAATACAGAAAAACAGAGAAAAATATTGGCATCCGGCATGTTGACATCCCGGTGGAGGTTCACAATCTCTGTGATGAGGCAGCCGGTTGGATTGAGTTTAATTCCTACCCTCCGGATGAATTTGCTGTCCGATTTCATCATCGTTTGGTTTTTATCCACCCGTTTTCCAATGGAAACGGTAGACACGCGAGATTGATGGCTGATCTTATATTGGAAAAGATATTCAACAAAGAGCCTTTCTCTTGGGGGAAGGTCAATCTTGCTAAAACAGGAAATGTTCGTGCAGTGTATATTGAGGCACTGAAAAAAGCTGACGATCACGACTATAACCAGCTTTTAAAATTTGTAAGGTCGTAGATCTATTTTCAACATTGTAATTAAAAAATTTAATTTTCGAGACTGATTATTTTTAGAGAAGACTACCTCCAAGACAGGCTCTGTTTTTTAGACGAACGAGCACCTTAGACTTTCCCTGTTAGTCCGCATATTTATTCAAAAACAACCAATTCCAATAGTACCCTGTATTTTTTTCATGCACAGGTGCAATAGTAAACTTTGTTTGAGACTTGATATAACATATCTTTACTAAAGACCAAGTCAAGAAGCCCATACGGCATTTTGAATTGAATTACAAATTTTCTATCCAGGCTTATAAAAGGCAGAATAAGGCCATTCGCTCTTGCAATAATTATGGGTTTAAAAATTTGCTGATACTATCCAGTGGAAGGCTGATTACCTTATGGGAGCATTAGGGATCATTGCTTACAAGTTCTTGATTGCCGTAGCGGTTAAGCCGCCAAATTGTTTGAGTGAAGCATGAACGAGTTTTTGGCGGTCAGCAAAGGTAATCATAGAAATTGTTGCCATGTCCATCCAGCGGACATAAGGTGATCAGTCTTGAACGGGTTCTGCGAAATTTCTTATGGCAAAGATGTAGAGAAATATAGATAGTATTTGAACTTTTCGATAGAATAGTTTAATTTATTTGCAAGATGATATAAAATTTTCTTTGTCATTTCAGCTTTTATTGAATTTTAAAAATAATAAAAAAAAGGGAAAAATATGGAAAAAGCACAATTTAAGCAGGGCCAGGAAATCTATGGATATCTTGTCAAAAATGTTACTTTACTTGAATCCATTGACTCTGTCATGGTTGAGCTTGAA
>JAOZRI010000489.1 GCA_029940235.1 Desulfobacula sp.
CAATACCGTCTGCATGACGGGGAGACGCAACAAAGTTAATCCCAAATCTTGCAAGATCAAAAAAGGGTGTTGCAAGAACGTTCAGGTCAGCTTCGCATGCATTACAGCCGGCAGCAGAAATCTGGCGCAATTGAAGGGATCTGCCAAATAATTTTTTAAAATGTTTTTTTGAATGTTCAGCCAGGGCTGGCAGGCTGCCTTTTGTAATAAGGTGATCCCTCATGGAAGTTGATGTTTCAAAAGCTCTTGTGAATTTTACAAATTTTCCTTTAGATAATCTCTCGCAGCTTCCACAAAACACACAACGCCCCATATCTATTGTTTTTTTCTGCTCATCAATGGCATCTTGAGGGCACGCAGCAGCACATTTTTTTACAACATCATCAGTAATGTCATCATTAATTTCTGGAAGACCTCTGTAACGTTCAACAAGTTCAATTGTGCTTTTTGGATAGGCAGTGGTTTTATAGCCTTGTTCAAATCTGTTTTTTAGAGTATTGAGCATTTTTGGTATCTCTTTTTATATAAATGGATATTTTTGTTTTATCTGTCATCAATTTTAAAGATCAAACCCGCAATAAGATAAATTAAAACTCTTGTTATTTAACGGAAAATCAGAAATCCCGGTATCCCGCAGTGACATTGACAATCCATTCCAGTTATGAAACGAAGGATCTTTAATTTTGTACTTGATTATCTTTCCGTTTTTATCTGTTAAAACACAGTGGGAAAGCTCGCCTCTCCATGCTTCGTTAACAGTTACAACAAATGAGGAAGGTAAAAGGTTGTAATTTCCAAAATCAATGGTTTGTGTCTCAATTTCATTTTCAAGAAGTGATTTAATTGTATTTATGGAAAACATGATTTCATCTGCCCTGACTCTTGCCCTTGCATAGACATCACATGTTGGTTCTGCATATTCAGGTATGTCAATGTTTGTATAGTATTCAGTGGGGAAATCTCGTCTCATATCATTTTGAATTCCGCTGGCACGCCCGGCAGGTCCCACAAGTCCAAGTTTTTGTGCATCATATGTGCTTACCGTGCCACATCCTTCAAAACGTGCTCTCACACTGGGCGTTTCAAACAGAAGATCAATAACATGCTGCATTTGTGGCTCTAAAACGTTTATCCGGCTCATCAGCTCTTTACTAATATCATTATCAATGGAAAAACGAACGCCACCAGGCCTGACAACTCCTTTGCCCAATCTGTTTCCACAGATAAGCAGTGTCATATTTAAAAAATCTCCCCGCATACGGCCGAAATAGTTGGCAGGAGGTAAAAATGCAACATCACCGCTTAAAGCTCCAAGATCCCCTGTGTGATTGGCAATACGTTCAAGTTCAAGGGCAATGGTTCGTATTATCTTTGATCCTTTATCTGTCTTGATCCCAGTCAGTGATTCTACAGCTTGAGCCATAGAGGTACTATTTGCAACAGTAGTATCTCCTGCTATACTTTCAATTATTATTGGAAGCCGTCTGTTTTCTACATTTAATAATAGATTTTCAATACCCCTGTGCTGATATCCAAGTTGAATTTCAAGATGAAAGACGCGTTCTCCAACGCAGTTGAACCTGAAATGGCCGGGCTCAATGACTCCTGCATGAACAGGGCCCACAGCGACTTCATGGACTTCATCCCCATTAACTTTATAGTAATTATAATTGCCTGGAATATCTTTTGTATAATCATTATCAAAAATATCAGGTTTCCCTGTATAGTTCGGATGATATCGAACCATTTTAAGCCAGGGATGGCCTTGAGGGTTTATTCCAAACTGCTCTGCTATTTCTCTTTCAAACATGTGAAACTGTTCACATTCAGTGGTGAAAGAGGAATAAGAATCAGGTGCATCAGCAGTGGCTGCAAAAAGTTCATTGGTCCGCAATACTGCTATAAGTTTAATGGCAGTAGCATCTTTATAAGCAAAAAACTGGACAACTTTCCCTCCATCTTTGATAATGCTTAATGCTTGTTCTCTAAAATCAGTGAATGGCAGATGCGGGATTTCACTCCTTGGTACTGTATAGCCATTTGATATTTTTATAAATTTAGTTTCCATTTAAAATCCTTCACCAATT
>JAOZRI010000490.1 GCA_029940235.1 Desulfobacula sp.
AGAATATGCAAAATTTATTGTACCCGAAGGCATTGCTATAGATGCATCAAATTCAGTGTATGTTACAGATTCTGAAAGTTATCCGGTTCAAAAGTTTTTTGATACCGGTGATTTTATGCAGCGATGGGCAGGCACCAGCACACTGCCGGGGTCATTTAAAATGCCGGAAGGTATCTGTTTTGACCAGGACGGCAACATCTATGTGGCTGACACCGCTAATCACCGTATCCAGAAATTCGATAAGGACATGAAACCGGTTGGTCAATGGTATAAGTCAGGCGGAGCAGATCCTGATCCCTGGTTTCCAAAGGACATCGCAATATCTTCTGATGATAAGGTTTATGTGCTCAGTGTTGATACCGTCCAGGTATTTGATCTGAATGGCAGTTATCAAGGACCGGAGGAATTGGACGGAACAGACCTTTTCCCCGATCCTGGTGGAATAGCCATAGACGGGGATTATTTATATGTAACAGATATTTCTCTCAATCATATATTTAAATACAATCGTCTGAATGATTGGGCGGTGGAGAAGCATTGGACAGCTATAGGTCCGACAAGTATTGCCGTTGATTCTGAGAATAATGTTTATGTAACAGAGACTGGTGACAAGTGTTCCATTACAAAATATGAAAGCGATGGTGAACCTGTCGTGGTATGGGGTACCCCAGGCAATGGAGACGGTCAATTCAGTGATGACATGAAGGGCATTACTGTTGGCAGTGACGGATTCGTATATGTAGCAGACACCTATAACCACCGCATCCAGATTTTTACAAAAGATGGACGCTATCTGAATCAATTCAGTGACTATGGCCCCCTGCCTGGAAAAATCAATGCGGTTAAAGCCATAAAAATGAGAATGGAGATAGTTAATGAGGAAGAAATACTGGCATTATACCTGGCAGATACACTGAACCACAGGATACAAAGATTTGTTATCATGCCCCCGGACCAAAACAATAAGGCCATTATCCTTGCAGGTGGAGGAATCACAGACAATATCCTGTGGCAGTCAACAAAAATACCAGCAGATCTTGCCAGTTGGGTACTCAGTTACCAGGGGTTTCCATCGGAGAACGTCCGTTATTTAAGTGCTGAACAGGCAAATAATCCTTTTGCCGGTGAGTTAATAGACGCCACCAGCCTGAATTTGCAGGATGCCATAGAAAAATGGGCATCTGATGCCACCAGTCTTACGCTGTTTTTAAGCGACCACGGTGGGATTAATGATGAGAATAAGGGTACATTTCGTATCAATGAAGGAGAAATTCTAACGGGCGGCCAGTTGAACACCTGGCTGTCAAAGCTTGACAAACCGGTCAATGTGATCACAGATGCCTGTTATTCAGGACTGTTTTCAGAAGTATTGGTACCTGCCCCAAATAACCACAGGATTGTAATATCAAGCACGGGCCCGGATGAAATAGCGCTTTTTGCCGGTCAGGGCTGGCTTTCTTTTTCTTCATCAATCTGGATGAATATTTTCAATGGCCTAAGCGTACAGAAAGCTTATGAAAAGGCAGTCGACCAGATTCAGGTAATTTCACCAGGTCAGAATCCCGAACTGGTAGAGTTTGATGGTCCAGGTAAGCCTACTTATATCGGAGGGGCAATAACCAGTATCGGTGCGCCACAAATCCATAAAGTAGGTGTAGAAAATGAATCCGGAACCGGGGCAGATTTTTATATATATGATCTTGAAAATTATATCCAAAGCAACTATGGTATTTCAAAAGTCTGGGCAGTTGCCGCACCGGAAACCCCGGACTTTTTCTCTCTGGGGAATCCCATCCTGGATTACCCAGGGATAAATATGACATGGTCTATAAATAATAACCGGTGGGAAGGCAAATTTAAAAACAACAATCTTGCCGGTAAATACCAGATCCGGTTCTATGCCATGGACGACAATGGTGCAACCTCAAGTCCTTTTCCAGTGATACTCAATATGAATCCGGTAAATCAGAGGAAAGCTGCCATTGTACTGGGCGGAGATACTTCCCACCCTGACTGGCCAGCATACAAGGCGGGAGCAGAACTTGCCTATCTGGCCTTGAAAGTGCAGAGATATTCTGATGGAAACT
>JAOZRI010000491.1 GCA_029940235.1 Desulfobacula sp.
TCAAAAATACCTTTCAGAGGAATGGTTAAAAAAGAAGTTATGAAAATGATGGAAAAAATGTATGGGCCAGATTGTGAAATGCCCATGGATCAGTCAGGTAAAGAACCCTTTTTAATCCGTGCTGGGGCCTGGATTATGAACTGGTTCACTAAACTGCGTATAAAGTAAGATCTTTAAATAACTATTCACCACTTTTTTATAATCAGGTGAATAGTTACAAAGATAATAATAAATAATTTTGTAGTTTCGTAATTGTTAAACTTTAAAAGTCTGGACTATTTTCCTCATCTCCTCTGCAAGAGAACTCATCTTGCCAGCACTTTGTTTGACAAGATCACTGCTGTTTTTCATCTCACCTGTGGCTTTATTCACGCCGCCAATATCCTCGGTAATGCTTGCAGCAGATTGTGACCCCTGGGCTACATTTTCATTGGCATCCTGAATTCCAAGGGAAAGACTTGAAATATTAGAGACAATTTCCTGAGTTGCAGCTGACTGCTCAGTAACAGCAGCAGCAATGGTGGAAACTATTTCATTAACATCATTTATAACACCTGAAACCTCTTTAATTGACGTCACAGTTGCATCTGTATTGCTCTGGACATTGTCAATCTGTTCCCTGATATTTGCTGTGGCATCAACGGTCTGGCTGGCAAGTTCCTTGATTTCGTTTGCAACAACTGCAAAACCTTTTCCTGCTTCTCCTGCCCTTGCAGCTTCAATGGTGGCATTCAGTGCAAGCAGGTTGGTTTGATCAGAAATATCTTTTATTGTATCAGTTACTTTTCCAATTGACTGCGCAGTTTTATTTAATGCTGCCATGCCCTGTTCAGCTTCTGCAGTTTTAGAAGCGGCATTGCCGGAAATTCCTCTTGCCCTTTCTGCATTTTCCGCAATCTCATTAATGGTGGCATTCATCTCTTCTGCTGCCGAAGCTACCATGCCAGCATTGGAAGAGGATTCCTCCATGGCTGCTGCAACCCCTGAAAGATTGGTATTCATCTCTTCTGATGATTTGGAAACACTATCTGCCATATCAGAAGTTTTTTCTGCATTTCCTGTCAGCTCCTCTGCAACAGTGGCAAGTTCAGTAGATGAGTTGTCTATGTTTTTTGAATCCCCTGCAAGCTGCTGAATGATTTTCTGGAGTTTTTCCATGAATAGATTAAATAATTCAGCCAGAGTTGCAAGCTCATCCTTAGAAGTGATTTCGATTCGCTTGGTCAGATCACCTTCGCCCTTGGCAACATCTTCAAAATTCACAATCATTGCATTTAAGGATGAACTGATACCAAAGACAATAACAAGGCACAAAGCTATGATAGCAGCAAAAACAATGCCTGCAATAATAATCATATTGGTGATGGATGATTTTATATTGGCATTAATATCATCTGCAATTACAGCCTTGGTTGCTTCAATATTATCAATATAAACCCCTGTTCCAATCCAGAAATCTGTGCTTGGAATCATCTCGGAATAACTTAATTTAGGAGTATCTCCCTTACCTGGTTTATCCCAGATATAAGTAACAAATCCTCCGCCATTTTTTGCCTGCTTGTAAAGCTCCTGAATTAGAAATACGCCATTTTTATCTTTCAAACCCTTTTAATCTTTGTCCTGAAGACTTTTTTTAATATGGGCATACATTATTGTGCCTTTGTTCACAAAAAAGTATCCAGATTTGTCTTTTTCAAACCTGATATCTTTAAGCAGCTTTCTTATAATCTGAATTTTATCTTTATCAGAGCCTGCATCTTTTATCATATTAGAAATGGCCACACCCATGGAGTGGGTTGCAACCTTGATTTTTGCCTTCTGATCTTCAAGCATTGCATGGCCTGCTTTTTCAATGCCGGTATTTTTTGACTTGTTGCTGGTGTTCACAGCAAAAACAATCATGAGTACAAAAAGTACAAGAATGGACGCAATAATCAGGTACATTCGTCCTTTAATAGTTAAACTGTTTAACATGGCAGATCTCCTTTTTAAGGATTATTTGTAATAATCTTAATTTATTTGTACCATAAATTTTTCTACTTAAAAAGGTTTTTGTACAAAACCGTTAGCTCCAAGTTCAGGC
>JAOZRI010000100.1 GCA_029940235.1 Desulfobacula sp.
TCAATCATGAGACAAACTCAATCTGCACTTCACAAGGCAGCTAAAAAAGGCATTATCCATAAAAAGACCGCTTCCAGAAAAATTTCAAGACTTTTTAAATTCATGAATGCTTAGTGTTGGTACACTTTTTTAATACTTTGCTGTGGGCAAATTTGTATATAAAATCAAATCTGCCCATGGTAGTTATTCATTAAAAAATATTTAGCATACTGCTGACGAGTTTTTCAGCCATACGCTCGGATATTTTACCCACAGCATCTCTTTTATTACTTTCATCTGCTAGCTTATCCTCAGACACTTTATACTCTTCATGGGAAGTCAGACCTTTAACAGCCCAGACTATTTGCCCTTCTTTATCAAGCATCTGAATATCAACACTTGCTGTAACCCTTCTTTCCACCACAGATTCTGTAGTCGAGCGTGAAAGAGTGGCAAAGGTGATGGAATTGATCCTTCCTTTCAAGACAGCATCAGCCTGTGCCTTATCAACAATTTTAGTATCACTTGTCTCCATGATTTCTTTTATCAGATCATTGGTAAATACAATACCAGCTTCTGTTTCAGAGCTTTTATTCTCCATAATTTCCACGGCAACCCGTGTTACATCATTGTTAATGTATCCACCACCCTCAAATTGATAGCCGCAGGCTGCCAAAATAAATAAAAAGAGAGATAAAATAAACTTTAAATTTTTCATATTAGATCACAATATTCACAAGTGTTTGTTTTTTCCGGATAACAATAACCTTTTTTAAGGTTTTATCCTTAATATATTTTTGAATCTTTTCATCTGCCAGTGCTGCCTCTTCAATCAAGGTTTCATCACTATCGGCACCCATTGTTAATTTAGCTCGAAGTTTTCCATTTACCTGAACAACAATAATAATTTCATCGGTTTTAAGGCTGTCATCTCTGTAAAGCGGCCATGGCTGTTCAAGAACAGATCCTTTTTTCCCCATTCTTAGAAAAAGTTCTTCACAAAAATGAGGAGTAATGGGTGATAATAATAAAATAATATTTTCAATGCAGAATACGATTACTTTTTTCTGCTCATCTGCTATAGAATCGAGATCAACGGCATATAAATTATTGACAAGTTCCATGACAGCAGAAATGGCTGTATTAAAGTGAAAGCTTTGATCAATATCATCTGAAACCTTTTTAATAGTCTGGTTGGCCTTGATATAAAGATCCTTTGCCTGGGATGATAAAAGGTCTGAAGCTGCACCTCTATACGGTTTCACGCCATTCATCTTTTCAATACAATCAATAGTCAGCCGCCACACTCTGTTGACAAATCTATTACTGCCTTCCACACCATCTTCATTCCATTCAAGATCTCTTTCCGGAGGAGCTGCAAAGAGGCAAAACAGGCGGGTTACATCAGCTCCATATTGTTCAAGCAGTTCATTGGGATCAACAACATTTTTTTTGGATTTGGACATTTTGATAACTCTGCCAACTTCAACATCCCTATTGCATATTGTACACTCAAGTCTGCCTTGTTCATTTTTACGTGCCTGTTCAGGAAAGAGATATCCATGTTCAGGACAGGTCATGGTCTCTTTGCAGACCATACCCTGGGTTAAAAGCCGTGTAAAGGGTTCTTTAAAATCAATCATGCCAAGGCTGTTGAGCACCCGCATAAAATACCTTGAGTATAATAAGTGAAGCACTGCATGTTCCACTCCTCCAATATACTGATCCACAGGAGCCCAGTATTTTACTGCATCAGGGTCAAACATGCCTTTTTCATATCTTGGTGAGCAGTATCTTAAATAATACCAGGATGACTCCACAAAGGTATCCATGGTATCAGTATCCCTTTTTGCATCCTCTCTTTTACATTGAGGGCATGTGGCTTTTATAAAATAATCCAGTGTTGGTAAGGGAGAACCCCCTTTTTCAAGGAGATTTGCCTCTTCAGGAAGTTTAATGGGAAGATCTGCTTGAGGCACGGGAACAACACCACAGTCAGGACAATGGATAACAGGTATTGGAGTTCCCCAGTATCGCTGCCTTGATATTCCCCAGTCTCTTAATCGAAAGGAGATGGTTTTTTTACCTCTGCCCTTTTTTTCCAGCCAGTCTGTCATAATGTCCATGGCATCTTTGCTGTCAAGACCATTAAACTCACCGGAATTTATAATTTTACCTTCGCCGGTATATGCCTCTTCCATGGTGCGCCCGTCAAACTCTTCTCCTTCAGGCTGCACCACAGGGATGATTTCAAGATTATATTTTCTTGCAAAGTCAAAATCACGTTGATCTCCAGCAGGAACTGACATGATTGCACCGGTTCCATACTCCATTAAAACAAAATTGGCTGTATAGACAGGAATTTTCTCACTGGTTGCTGGGTTTATACAGAATGCACCGGTAAAAACACCCTCTTTTTCATATTTTTCAAGACCTTCTGCTGATCTCTCCTGGCTCGATATTTTTTTTACAAACCTTAAAACCAGCTCCTCCTGATCACTTCCCTTGGAGAGGCTTTCAACAAGAGGGTGTTCCGGAGCAAGGCACATAAATGTTGCCCCAAAAACAGTATCCGGCCTTGTGGTAAAAACAACAATATCTTCATCCTTGCCATGGATCTTAAATTTTAATTCAGACCCAACACTTTTACCAATCCAGTTTTTCTGCATGGTGGTTACTTTATCGGGCCATCCAGGCAGTTTATCGCAATAAACAAGCAGGTCTTCAGCAAAATCTGTTATTTTAAAAAACCATTGCCACAGTTTTTTTTGATGGACTGTTTGAGAGCATCGCCAGCATCTGTCCTGTTCAACCTGTTCATTGGCAAGCACGGTCTGGCATTTTTCACACCAGTTGACATAGGACTCTTTTCTATATGCCATTTTCTTCTCCAGCATTTTAAGAAAAAGCCATTGCTCCCACTTATAATATTCAGGGTGACAGGTTGCTATCTCACGATCCCAGTCATAGGAAAAACCCATTTTTTTAAGCTGTTCACGCATGGAACTTATATTTTCATATGTCCAGGCTGCAGGGTGGGTATTATTATCAATGGCTGCATTTTCAGCTGGCATACCAAAGGCGTCCCAGCCCATGGGGTGGATTACATTAAAACCTTTCATCCTTTTATATCTTACAACAACATCTCCAATGGTGTAATTTCTCACATGACCTATATGTATTTTACCTGAGGGATATGGAAACATCTCCAAAAGGTAATATTTCTCTTTTGATGCCTCTTGTTTAACTTTAAAAGATCTGTTTTCTCTCCAGTATTTTTGCCATTTCGGCTCTACTGATTGTGGCTGGTACCGCTCTTCCATGAAACGCCTACTCCTTTTTTTATTAATGCCGGCCAAATTCCGCCGATCCAGCAAGGATATTATTTAAACTCTTATAAATGCCATAGCCAGAGCCAAATAGCAAGAAAATCAAGATATTTTCAACCTTTTAATTTTTTCTTTTCTTGTTTCATTTTTAAATATTTGATAGTTTAAAAATCAAAATTATCAAATTCATAAAAGGTGAGCCATGCCAGACTATGGAAAAATATCTGATAATAATTCAATTAACTCTCTGATTAAAAAAATTCTTGATGAGCTTTGCCCCTTTCTTGAGGAACAGGCCAGTGCAATCTCACAGCTCACTTCAATTGGAAAGGCCCTTGGTGATAAAAAAGATATAAATAGATTACTTGAAATGATTCTTACCATTGCCAGAAAATTTTCTAAAGCTGATGGAGGGACTATCTACCTTGTTGATAAACAAAATCAAAACCTCAATTTTCATGTGATCCAGAATAAAACTCTGGAGTTTAAACAATCAGGTAGCCAGATTAATCTTCCAAGTGTGATATTATATAATGAGGACACCACTCCAAATCATTCCAATGTATCCTCATATGTGTTTCATACAGGTAAAATTGTCAATATTGATGATGTTTATAAAACTCAAAAATTTCAATTCCGCGGCACTAAAAAATTTGATAGGGCTTTACACTATAAAAGCCAGTCAATGGTTGTTATTCCCATGCGCAATCATGAAAATTATATTATCGGCATCCTTCAATTGATTAATTCAACAGATCCTTTTTCCAAAAAAACAGTTCCATTTTCCAGAGCTGATCAGGAAAAAGCAGCAGGTCTTGCAAATCTTACTTCTGTTATTTTAACCCAGCAGAATCTTATCCTGGAGATGGAAGAGCTTTTTGAGGCATTTATAAAAGCCATTGCAGTATCCATTGATGCAAAATCAAAACATACCAGTGGGCATATTCAGAGAGTGACCCAACTTTGCCTCATGATAGGCAAAGCAATAAACCAGGATAATACAATATTGAAAGATACATCCCTTAATCCTGATCAAATGGATGAACTCAGAATTGCAGCACTTATGCATGATACTGGGAAAATAACCACTCCCGACCATATAATCAACAAATCTTCTAGATTGGAAATGGTGCACGACAGGATTGAGCTTCTTAAAACAAGATGGAATCTATTTATAACCAATCAAAAACTTGCAGCTGCACATAAAAAAATTGCTCTTATGGACCAGACTCAAAAAGAGCAGTTATGTGCTGAAATTGATGCACGCTGCAATGAAAAAATCAATGAGCTTAAAAATGAGTTTGATATTTTATCCTGCATTAATTCAACAAAAGAGAGCCTTGATAAAAATCTCATTGGCCAGTTAGAAAAAATTTATGCGAAATCAGATATAATTAATGGTAAAAGAGAACGCTATCTAAGTGATGATGAATATGAAAATCTATCTATTTCCAGAGGCACATTAACACCCAAAGAGAGAAACATAATCAACAGCCATGCTGGTTTGAGCCATAAAATATTAAACAAGCTGCCATGGCCCAAAAAACTTGCCAACATACCCTCCATTGCAGGTGCCCACCATGAAAAACTCGATGGATCAGGATATCCATTGCATCTTAAAAAAGAGAACCTGAATCTTCAGGCAAGAATTCTGGCAATTGCTGATATTTTTGAAGCTCTCAGTGCCCAGGACAGGCCATATAAAAAACCCATGACCTTGAGCCAGACCATTAAGGTTCTTGAACAGATGGGGCACAAAAAATTATTAGACAATGATATTATTAAAATCTTTTTGCAATCAAAAATACATCTTGAATATGCAAAAGGAGAGCTCTCACCATGGCAGATTGATGTTTAAAGATATTTAATCGATATCAATCCAATATTGCGACCACTTACATCTCTCTTTATAGGGGTATTTGATAAGTTCGGTGGCAAGGATGGAAAAATCCCTGTTCCTGATTATGTAATACACGACCTGCTTTGTATTTTTAATTTTTTTAAGACCAACAGCTGCATAGAGGGTAGTGTGTTTGTCAACCACAAAACACTGGACAGCACCTGTGACAATTTCCATGTCTGATTCAATTTGAACATCAAAAAAATCAATCATGGTGATTTTAAATGTTTTACCTTGAAAATGATTTGTGGCCTGTGTTCTGGTTAGTTCACATTTAATAAAATTTTTAAAACTGTTTTCTAATCTTGCAAGCTCAAATTCATCTGCATAAAGGGGGTTCAGCATACACAAACCAGATATCAATATACATAATAAAATTTTCATTTTATAGCAGCCTGTTGAAATTTACACATGTTTTTTAATCAAAACTTCAATGGTTTTTTGTAACTCTTTAAGAATAACAGGTTTAATATACACTGAGCTTGAACCTGAAAATTTTGAAATAACTGAATTTTTCATATCCTGATCATTATAACCGGTATCGATTACAACAGGAATTGTATGGCTTATTTCCAATGTTTTATTAACAAATTCATCCAGGGATATCCCCTCTATTGTATGATGGACAATAACCATTGAAAATCTATCCGGCTGCAATTTAAAAGATTCGAGAGCCTGTGTACCTATTTTGAAAATTGTTGTGGAATATCCCATTTTTTGTGCAATAATCTGTATGAGATCTGTTCTTTTTTCATTGGGATCAACAATTAAAATATGGTCATCACCGTGAATTATACTGGTATCTTCAGTATTAAAACCTTTTTGTTCCCATTTATCCATATTAACAGGATGCAGGGATGTCACATCAATTTCAAAGGCTTTTGAGGAGATAAATTTATCAACCTGACCTTCTGGCACTTTGGTAATAAATTTTTTATTTAAAGCAATATAGTGTCTCAACCATTTGCGATAATTATAATTATTGCCTGTTAAAATTAATAATTTCGGACCCACACTGGAATTGACCTGTATGGAGTGATAGATTAATGGATCATAGGAAAACTGCGCCTGTGTTTCTTTGTAGTTCTCTTCCATAAACTCAACGATAAAATCCCGCGCAAATCCAGGGGTTGCAAACAACATCAGCAAAACAGAGATAAATAATAATTTTTTCATACATAAGCCATCGACAAACAAAGAGGTATTCTTGATTATTTAAAGCACAAATATTGATATGACAAGCATTATCAAAGAGAGAACTCCTGTTATGATCAAAGCTTTTTTATGATCACTTTGTCTTCTTCCCCGATACATGCCAAGCACCAGACCTGAAAGAGAGATAACTATCCCTATTATGATAGTATATATAAGATAATGAAGGTATTTGATATCCCAGGCGGTTCTAAGATCAAGTTTATAAAACCTGTCAAAAAAACTTTCAAATTCAGGCTGGGCACGATGAAAAACTAATAACATGGAAATCAATACAATCCATGCAAAAATATTTAGATAAAATAAAAATTTTGCCCAAAAGTCCTTTGCTTGCCTTCTTTCCAAAATAAACCCCTGTTTTTAAAATTTAACTAACCGCTATGTGCGGTTCTGCTTATTCATAACACAATACCCTGAAGGGCAGAAACCAAAGCATAAAAAAATCAAGGCAGCCGCCTACTCTTTCAGATCAAGCTTTTTCCTGGTTTTTTTTTTACGTCTGAGCTTTTGCTTCTTTAATTTTTCTACTCTGGTTAATTCTCTGTCATCCTTACCATGAATTTTATCCTCAATTTTTTGTAACAGCAGTCTTAATGCAAAGAATCTGTTGAGATACTGGGAACGCTCTTTGCCATATTTAACAAAAAGACCTGTTTTCCCATGTTTTGCAAATACAGCAGATGATGTTTTATTAACCTTTTGCCCCCCTTTTCCAGAGGCTTTTATGAATTTAAATTCAATATCTTTTTTGCCAATACCAAGATCTGCCATCTTTTTTTCAAGGGCTTCTATTTTTTCTTTTTTCGGTCCCATGGTGCAATACTACATTTATATCCATCTAAATAAAATAAAAAAACAGTAATTACTCTATATTAACAATCTGTCAAGGAACTTATTAAATCAGTTTTTTAATTCTTGACCAGGCATCTTTGGGCAGATGAGCTCCCATAATTTGACACACCTCATACCCACAGGCAGATGCTATCTGTCCGCTTTTTTCAATGGAAAAACCATGGGCAAGCCCGAATAAAAATCCTGCAGCCCATAGATCTCCTGCTCCTGTTGTATCTTTTGGAACATTGCCAGATTGAGGTTTAATTGTTGTAATTTTATTATTGTATGAAACAAAGCTGCCCCTGCTGCCAACTTTTAATACTGCATAGGTTACACCTATAGACATTTTTTCAACGGCTTTGAGCTCATCATCAAATCCTGTATATGCCCTTGCTTCATCTTCATTGGCAATGAGAATATCAACATAATCTTTTATGATATCATCAAGAA
>JAOZRI010000492.1 GCA_029940235.1 Desulfobacula sp.
TAATATTGTCCAACTTCACTATTTATTAAAATGCTCAATTTCTATAGCAACATATTAAATTTTTTACAAGCATTTGAACCTGTTTTAATAATCAAAATTTTCATAGCTTGACAATTCAATGTTTGGTCTTTAATTATAATGAGTAAAGTCTGGTTTTAAAATTTTAATGTCAGGTGAAATATGGAGTATGATGTAATCATTGTGGGTGGAGGACCTGCTGGGCTTTTTGCGGCTTACCATTTAATGGAATTTTCAAACTTGAGGGTGTTGTTAATTGACAAAGGTAAAAGTCCTTTAAAACGAAAATGTCCAAATCATAACCTGCAAAAATGTATTCAGTGTGATCCGTGTAATATCCTGTCCGGGGTTGGCGGTGCAGGTCTTTACTCTGACGGCAAGCTCAATTTTATTCCCCGCCTTGGGAAAACAGATCTAACACAATTTATGTCCATGGCTTCTGCCCAGGCCCTGATTGATGAAACTGAAAAAATTTTTACTAAATTTAAAATGGACGGCCCTGTTTTCCCAACCAATATGAGTGAGGCAAAACAGATTCGAAAAGAGGCAAAACGCTTTGGCATTGACCTTCTTTTGATAAAGCAGAAACATCTTGGATCTGATAACCTGCCAAAATATATTGCAGATATGGCCCACTATATTCAATCAAAGGGACTTGAAATAAAAACCAGTGAAGATGTAATTGATATTATTGAACAAGATGGTCAGATTAAAGGAGTCACAACTGATAAAGCCCAGTACAATGCCGCCAATGTTATTCTTGCGCCTGGAAGAATCGGAGCAAACTGGATGGCATCTGTTGCCCAGAAACATAAAATCAACCTGAGCCAGCGTGGAATTGAAGTTGGAGTCAGGGTTGAAGTACACAATGATATAATGGATGATCTTTGTGATATTATCTATGACCCCACTTTTTTTATCCAGACACATACATATGACGATCAAACCAGGACATTCTGCACTAATCAGGGTGGATTTATCTCCCTTGAAAATTATAAAGATTTTGTCTGTGTCAACGGCCATGCATATTCTAATAAAAAATCATCCAATACAAATTTTGCCTTTCTTTCCAAGGTTATCTTAACAGAACCTGTGACTGATAATCAGGCATATGGTGAATCCATAGGAAAACTTGCCACAATTATAGGCGGTGGCAAACCGATTTTACAGCGATTTGGAGATTTAAAGCGTGGCAGGCGCTCAACCTGGAACAGAATCAGTAAAGGATATATTGAACCCACCATGACAAATGTTGTGTGCGGTGACATTGCCATGGCTCTACCTGAAAGAATTTTGACCAATCTCATTGAAGGGCTTGATTCTTTAAATTCTGTTGTACCGGGAATTTCCAATGATGAAACCCTTTTATATGCGCCGGAGATAAAATTTTTTGCTACCCAGGTTAAAACAGACAATCATCTTGAAACTGCAATCAAAGGAATGTATGTGGCAGGGGACGGTCCTGGAGTTGCAGGCAATATTGTATCTGCTGCTGCAACTGGTATTATCCCTGCAAAGCGGATTATTGAGACTCAATAAAGTATTGTTGGATTTTGTAATACAATTGCTTTAGTAGAGAATGTCTGCTCAATCTTTTTAATTAATCATGGATATTTTTTTTAATTCATTCAAATCCCACTCAAGATCCATCTCTTCAAACATTATTTTTGCTTTATCAAGGTATTGTTCGGCTGTGATACCGTTCAATTGTTTATACTTGCTTTCAGGGGACAACAGGCTTTTGCCCACCTCAAAATAGGTGCGGGAAAGATCAGGTTTTGCTCCGAGTTTTTTACCAATTCTTATTGATTTTGTCCACCATTTCAGAGCTGTTTTCTGTTGATCAATCAGCCAGTATAATTCTCCTGTCATTTTGAAAGAATCCGGGAGACATGGCACATAGGTTTGGAATATCTTAAGGATATTTTGACTGCATTGAAGAGCATCTTTTTTAAGCACTTCCATATCCATTTTATCTTTTGATAGCGTTCCCTTATTTATTTTCCTTAAATATCATAATTTGTTTGCAGCACATTTTCATAGTGAATAAGTTGTAA
>JAOZRI010000493.1 GCA_029940235.1 Desulfobacula sp.
GTCTGCCTCGCTCATCCGTGCGAGCAGGTTATCTCTGGTAACCCCTGCATTGTTAACGATACCTTTAACCACAGGCAGCTCTTTGCCTATAGCCGCCGCTACGTCAGCAAGTTGCTTTGAATCAGTAATATTCACCGTGTAAGGCCTGTAGTTTTCTCCCAGCACCTCTGCCGATTTTTTAAGATCATCTTCAAGCATGTCAAGAGCTGCTACAGTCCAGCCAGAGTCAATCAGCTTTTTTGCTATTTCAAGCCCAATACCTCGGGCAGCACCTGTGACTACCGCAGTTGCATTAAGATTCATCGCTCCACCTCACAACAATTCCACCCCAGGTAAGCCCTGCGCCAAAAGCTGCCAGAACAACGGTAAAACCAGGTTTTATAGTTCCGTTATGAAGGGCTTCATCCATTGCAATGGGAATTGATGCACTGGATGTATTTCCATACTGATCAATATTCACATAAACATCTTTCCACTCAAGGCGTAAAACCCTGGCAGTGGATTCAATGATTCTCACATTAGCCTGATGTGAGATAAGAAGATTAACATCTTTGTATGTGAGCCCCTCTTCATCAAGGGCTTTCAGGGCGGAATCACGCATGGCTCTCACTGCGCTCTTCATGATCTCACCACCAGCCATATGAATCTTGTCTTTCTTCAGGTCAATGCTCTCATGGGTTATTGGATTCCGAGAACCGCTTGCAGGCTGATCAAGAAGATGACCAAGGGATCCGTCGCTGCCCCAGTGAAAACCACCGAGTTTGCCGCCAGGTCCCTCGTTGCCAATGCAGGCTGCTCCGGCACCGTCACCAAAAAGAACGCATGTGTTTCTATCTTCCCAGTCAACAATGGACGAAAGTTTTTCTGCACCGATAACAAGAACCCGGTCAAGCATTCCGGAGGTAATAAAAGCTTTTGCCTGTATAAGGCCATAAATAAAACCGCTGCATCCTGCTTCAAAATCGTAGCAGGGAACCCGGTTCAGACCCAAACGGTCTGCAACAAGTGCCGCAGTGTTCGGAAAAGAAAAGTCCGGTGTAACCGTGCCCAGAATAACTGCCTGAACATCTTCCGGTTTCCAGCCAGCGTCATCCATGGCTCTGCGAGCTGCTTCATAGGACATATCGCTGTTGGCCATGTCATCCGGAGCAATGTGCCGCTGCTTTATACCCGTTCTTGAAGTAATCCATTCATCATTAGTATCTACCATTTTCGAAAGATCTTCGTTTGTAAGAACTGGCTCCGGAACAAAGTGGCCGGTGCCTTTAATATAGGCGTGTCGCTCATTCAACAGCTTTTACCTCCTCCAAAAGTTCTACCATTTTTTCTCTAATGGCCTCCACTGCGCCACTGCGTCTAAAATCAACTGCAGCTGCAACAGCATTTTTGATTGCCAGAGCAGAAGAGCTCCCATGGGCTACGATAGCTACCCCGTTAAGCCCCAGAAGGGGTGCTCCCCCATACTCGGCAGCGTCAAATTTTTTCCATAATTTATTAAAGGATGGTTTCATAAACAAATAGCCCATCCGGGAAGTCCACTGCTTTTTCATCTCCAGATAGAGAGTTCCACCAACCATAGCAGCAATTGACTCAATGAATTTTACAAGAACATTACCTGTATAACCATCACAGACCACTACATCCGCATTCCCCATTAAAATATCGTTTCCCTCAATATTGCCGGAAAAGTTCAGAGGGGATCCCTCCAGCATTTTGTAAACTTCCTTGATATCTGCAGGGCCCTTGGACGGCTCACTGCCAACATTCAAAAGAGAAACTTTTGGCTTGTCTACGCCAAAGACCAGTTTAGAATAAATACTTCCCATAAATGCGAATTTGTACAGCAATTGTGGGCGACAGCCTACATTTGCACCTACGTCAACGAGAATTGTTGGATTTCCTATGGTGGGAATGGTGCTTGCAAGAGCCGGACGGGAAATACCCTTGATTCTGCCAAGGGCGAACATACTGCTCGCCATCATTGCACCGGTGTTGCCGGGACTTACCATGGCATTGGCAATACCTTTTCGCTGAAGACCTGCCATAACCATCATAGAACTGTCCGGTTTGT
>JAOZRI010000494.1 GCA_029940235.1 Desulfobacula sp.
TGTTAGAAAATCCAGCAGCTATTATGAAGGCCTTGAACAGGTCAATAAGGCATTGTCAGCCGCCGGGAAACCTGAAATCAAGATCGTTAACGCCAACGAAAATCTTGAGGATGAAGATCTTTTGGAAATGGCGAATGCAGAATTGATTCCCATGATGATCATTGACAGTCACAAGGGTAGATTCTGGGCCCAGGTTTTTGATAATATCACGCTTCATCCTGACATTAAATTCCGGGAAAATGCAAAAATAGCCTGGGCAATCAGGAAAAATTCTCCTGAACTCAAAAAAGTGATTAACGACTTTGTTGAGACCCATAAAAAGGGCACTTTGACGGGAAATATGCTCTTTAACCGATACCTTAAAAGTAAAAAATATGTAAAAAATAATCTTGCCGACAAAGATAGAAAACGGTTTGATAAAACTGTTCATTTTTTTCAAAAATATGCTGAAATGTATGATTTTGACTGGCTGATGCTTGCCGCTCTCGCCTATCAGGAATCAACCATTGATCAAAGCAAGCGAAGCCCTGTTGGAGCCATTGGAGTGATGCAGATTTTGCCGACAACAGCCAGAGATAAGAATATCAATATACCGGACATTGAGAAGATTGAATCCAACATTCATGCCGGGACAAAGTATCTTCACTTTATGATGAATAGATATTTTAATGACCCTGCAATTGACCGACTGAACCGTGTTTTATTGACCTTTGCCTCGTATAATGCAGGCCCGGCCAGGGTTTCAACATTACGAAAAGAGGCCAAAACCATGAATTTAGACCCCAATGTCTGGTTCAACAATGTTGAAATCGTTGCAGCCAAACGAATTGGCAGAGAGACTGTACAATATGTCAATAATATTTTTAAATATTATATTGCTTATTCATTTATTACAGATCATATGAATCAAAAAGAGATCAATAGAGGAAAAAAGGCTTATTATTTAGATTAGAATCAGTTGATTTTCAAACTGTTTTAGTTGTTTGCCCTCCTTTTACGATTTGAAATAGAGCTTACAATGATTCAGCAAATTGTTGTATACATTGGGGATAGAGTTCCCACTCTTTTTCAAGACCTTTTTTCTTTATATCATCAAGGGTGTCACTATCTTTAATTTCAAAGGCTTTTTGTCCTATGATAGGACCTGTATCTTCTCCATAATCAATATAATGCACTGTACACCCACCGATTTTACAGCCATAGGCAAAAGTATCGCCATATCCATCTGTGCCTGGAAAGGAAGGAAGAAGAGCAGGGTGGATATTCATGATTTTGTAGCATTTGGGCTCTGTATTGACTCTGTCAATAAAATAGGGGGTTAATACCCTCATGAAACCTGCAAGGACAAGAAGATCCATGTCATAGGATAAAATTTTATCCAAAAGCTGTTTTTCTGCAATGGCACGGCTCTGTAAGAAAAAGGCTGTCTGTTCTGGCGAGGCTCCTGAAGCAAATAATTTTTGTTTGGATAAAATTTCTTCTAAATTAAAGTCTTCAGGAAGATCTCTATCTTTTATGCCGTTCTTTTTGCATGATTTTACAATATTGGAATAATCCACCACAAAGGTATCAATCCCGGCTTTTTGAGCCCGCTCAAGTCCTTTTACCCCTGGATTATCAGAACCTGTAAAAACAATATTGGCATCAATGGAATTTTCAAGACATGCATCAATAATTGCCTGAAGATTTGTTCCTCCGCCAGATATTAAAGTTCCAATATTGATTTTATCTGTCATGATTTTTCTCCTTTTAAAATTGTTGAACCTTTAAAATATTTAAATGCACATGTGTTGTTTTAATTGTAAAGGCAATTACAAACTGCCAAAGAAGATTATTGATTGCCGTAACCATTTTGCTCCCCGCAGTCTGGACATTGCCAGGTAATGCCATTACAGGTCATACCCCACTGATTTTCATACATACATGCCTGGCACATGGAAAAACCACACCTGCAATTCCAGCAGAATACAAATGTTTTTCCGCAGCAATGACACAGTTTTGACTGTTTGCTCCGCCTTTTTTCTTTTCTTGTTTTCACACTCAACTCATTTTATATAAATATACTTCTAC
>JAOZRI010000495.1 GCA_029940235.1 Desulfobacula sp.
ATTGTTCTCCTTTAAACATTAATAACCTTATATGTTTAGATTTTGTATTTTAATTAAAAAATTTATATATTAAACATCACCATACAACAAACCATATTACAACACAATTCAGATGGTATTTTTTTTCTTTCCTTAAATATAAAAAATTTGGTATAAGTTCTTTTTTATCATTACAAAATAAAATTAAAGGAGTTTTAACCTTGGAAGATAATAATATTGTTCGTCTTGCAAACCGTATGGATCAACTGCCGCCTTATCTGTTTGGCATGATAAATAAGATGAAGATGGATAAAAGAAGAAAAGGGGACGACGTTATTGATCTTGGCATGGGAAACCCCATGGATCCAACTCCCAATGCAGTTATTGAAAAACTTGTTGAAGTTGCCCAAGATCCAAAATCCCATAGATATCCAGAAAGTTCAGGAATGCCTCACTTAAAAATTGAGATAACCAAATATTATAAACGTCATTACAATATTGACCTTGATTCAGAAAAAGAGACTTATTTTACCATTGGTTCCAAAGAGGGAATTTCCCATTTATGCCTTGCTATTATGGGACCTGGTGATTCTGTGCTTGTGCCGGCTCCTGCTTTTCCCGTGCATATATATGCCGCTGTCATAGCAGGAGCCAATGTAATGAAAATACCAATAGCACCGGAAAAAGGTTTTCTTGACAGACTTATTAATATCTGTGAGTCCTGTTATCCAAAACCAAGGGTTTTAATGCTCAATTATCCCCATAATCCAACAGGTGTTGTCACCGATAAAGAGTTTTTTAAAGAGATTGTAAAACTTGCCAAGCGGTTTAAATTTATGGTGATAAATGATTTTGCATATTCAAAAATCACCTTTGATGGGTATGAAGCCCCAAGTTTTCTTGAGGTTGAAGGCGCAAAAGATGTTGGTGTTGAATTTGGCTCCTTTTCAAAATCCTATAATATGGCAGGGTGGAGAATTGGATATTGTGTGGGAAATTCACAGATTGTCCAGGCTCTTGGAAATATAAAGGGTTATTTTGACTATGGTATTTTTTCTGCTATCCAGGTTGCGGGTATAATTGCACTACGGGATTGTGATGATACAATTCCCGAACTTGCAAATCTTTACCAGACAAGAAGAGATGTTTTATGTTCAGGTCTTGAAAGAGCAGGGTGGGATATAACAAAACCTAAAGCCGGCATGTTTGTATGGGCAAAAATCCCGGAACCTTTCAGTAAAATGGGTGCCATGCAGTTTGCCATTGAGATGATGGACAGAGCTAATGTTGCTGTGGCTCCTGGAACCGGGTTCAGTGAAGAGGGGGAAGGGTACCTTCGTCTTGCCCTTGTGGAAAATGAAGAGCGGTTAAGACAGGCTGTCCGCCAGATGAAAAAAGCCATGGAGAATATGACAGTCTAAGTTATCAAGTCAAAATAATTTTAACCTCTTAATTTATTATTTTGACTTGCCTACTAATAATCCAGTGAAGAGACCTCAAGAGCATGTTTTTGAATAAAATTTCTTCTTGGCTCAACCTCTTCACCCATTAAAAGAGTGAATATTTCATCTGCTTTTTCAGCATCCTCAATATCAACCTGGAGCATGATTCTTTTTTCTGGATTCATGGTTGTTTCCCAGAGCTGGTCTGCGTTCATCTCTCCAAGACCTTTATAGCGCTGGATATTAATACCTTTTTTTGATTCTGCCATTATAAACTCAAACAAGGTATCTGTATTCTTAAAATTATGCTCTTTTTTCTCTTTTGCTTCTGACTGTTTTGCAGATATAATAAAAGGAGGTTTGTTAAATATCTCTAATTTTTTATAATTTTTTAACATTCTCTTATAATCACCTGTGGATAAAATTTCTCTACCAACTCTTAAAAGAAGATGATTCTCTTTTTTAGAGTATATATCCATTTCAAAAATATTTCTCTTATCATCATACTCTATTTCACCTGCAATATATCCATTATTTCCAATATCTTTTATAAGAGAAATAAAATTATCTTTATCTTCAAGAAAAAATTTATCTTTTACACCATTTTTAATCAAAGTAAGCAGAAGATTTATATCCATATCTCT
>JAOZRI010000003.1 GCA_029940235.1 Desulfobacula sp.
CATATCGTGATGTTTATCACCAACAGGAAGTGGAGCAGTCAACCTATAATTTTGAGATTGCAGATGTTGATATGCTTTTTGATCTTTTCAAAAAATATGAGAATGAAGCCCACAAAATCGTTAAAAAAGGTCTTGTGATCCCTGCCTATGAATTTGGTCTTAAATGCTCCCACACCTTTAATCTCCTTGACGCAAGAGGTGCCATCAGTGTTACCGAGAGAACAGGATATATTAAGCGTATCAGGGATATTGCAAGGGCTTGTTCCAAAGCTTATCTCATTCAAAGAGAAGAGATGGGTCATCCCCTCTTGAAACATAATGTGGTACAAAATGCCGGGTTAAAAAATGGGGGAACAAAATAAAATGGATAATCTTTTAATTGAAATTGGAACTGAAGAGATACCAGCTGGATATATAATCCCTGCACTTGAGGCATTTAAGAAAAATATTCTAAATGCTTTGGATAAATCAAGGGTTGATCATGGAGAGGCACAGATATTGGGGACACCAAGGCGGCTTAGTCTGCTGGTCAATGATGTTGCAAATAGCCAGAATCCCAAAACATCTACCATTACAGGCCCTCCTGAAAAAATAGGCTTTGATAAAAATAACAACCCCACCATTGCAGCTCAAAAATTTGCAGAAAAAGCAGGCATTGATGTTAAACAGATCAAAGTTGAAGATACTAAAAAAGGCAGATATTTAACTGCAGTTATTGAAGAAAAATGCGAATCAACAGGTTCCATCCTTGAAAGCATTCTTGAAAAACAGATTCTGGTCATACCATTTCCGAAAAGCATGAGATGGGGAAGCCTTTCCATAAGTTTTGCCAGGCCCATAATCTCTCTGCTCGGACTCATCGGGAGTAAATCTCTTGATTTTAAAGTGGGTAATGTAAAATCAGGATCTACAATTTTTGGCCATCAATTCATGCATCCCGGAGAGTATGAAGTTTGCACTGCTGATGATTACAGCAAAGTTGCAGAGTCTATTGGTATTATTCCAGATATTGAGAAGAGAAAAAAAGTTTTAATAGATGCTATTGAGTCTTGTGCCAAAGAAAAGAGTTCACAGATCCTTAAAGATGAGGAACTAATTGATATTGTAGCCAATCTTGTTGAATATCCATACCCAATTGTGGGCAGGTTTGATGATGAATTTCTTAAAGTGCCGGATGAAGTTTTGATCACAGCCATGAGAGAACACCAGAAATATTTTGCCCTTACAGACACAAAGGGCAATTTAAGACCTCTGTTCATAGCTGTTAACAATACAAAAGCCAGAGATATGTCCCTTGTTGCACATGGTCATGAAAAAGTGCTGCGGGCCAGACTTTCAGATGCTAAATTTTTCTATGAGCAGGATTGTAAATCAACTCTTGATGAATTTTCCGATAAACTTAAAAACGTAACTTTTCAGGAAAAACTCGGCAGTGTTTATGATAAAACATTAAGAATCGCTCTGCTTGGTCAATTTCTTGTGAAAAATTCATCCTATGATGATAAACAGAGTTTACAGAACAATATTACAAGAGCTGCTAAAATCTGCAAGGCAGACCTTGTAAGCCAGGTGGTTATTGAATTTACAAAACTTCAGGGTGTCATAGGCAGAGCATATGCACTTAATACCGGAGAGAATCAGGATGTTGCCTTCGCAATTGAGCAGCATTACAGACCTGTGCAGTCAGGTGGAAAACTGCCAGAAAATCCAACAGCAAACCTGCTTGCCATTGCTGATAAATTAGATACGATCTGTGGCTGTTTTTCCATTGGCTTGATTCCCACAGGCGCAGCAGACCCTTATGCATTAAGAAGACAGGGAATAGGTATTATCCAGATCATGCTGGAGGAAAAATATAATTTTTCTTTAAACTCCTTGATTGATCAGGGCGTTGATGCTTTTATGAGTGATAAAGACAAAGCAGAAGAGATTTCCCTTAAAATCAAAGAGTTTTTTCAAAACAGAATGGTTAATATTCTGATTGACAAAGGTTTTTCAAGGGAGGCTGTTAATTCAGCTCTCTTTGCATCCTTTGATAATCTTCCCGATGTAGTTTTAAGAGTTAAAGCTTTGGATTCTTTAATACAAGAGCCAGGCTTTCAGCCCCTTGCCATTACTTTTAAGAGGGTTGAAAATATTATTAAAAAAGCTAAAATAGTAGAAAATATAGTGGTTGATGCAACTCTTTTTGAAGATGAGAGTGAAAAACAGTTGTTTAATGCAGTGAATGAGGTAGGTCTGACTATTGATAGTTTTATTCAAGATGGTAATTATGATCAGGCTCTGTCAACAATTGCAGGCTTAAGGCCAAAAGTAGATACTTTTTTTGATGATGTCATGGTGATGTCAGACGATGAGAAATTAAGACAGAACAGGATTGCTCTTTTATCATCAATTTCAAAATTATTTAAAAATATTGCAAATTTTTCAATGATATAAACGCACAGCGTTTTGCAATTATTAGTGACTATGGCAAAAGGTGCAAAACAGTATTAAATTATTATTAGGATTGAAGATCAGACAACTTGAACAAAAGGCAGGAAATATTGTTCAAGTTATTTTGTTCACAATCTTTAGTTGTTTTATAAAAATCGGAGGAGATAATTATGGCTGGATATGATCCTGAGAAAGATAAAAAAATAAAAGAGTGGAAAAATGAAGAGACAGGGCTGCTTATTTCCATACAGCAGTATGGAGAGGGAGAGCCCAAGGTGCAGTTGGGCCCAAGAATTCTAAAGAAAAAAGATGGCTCTGACAGAGCTCCTTCAAAGGCTGGACGACTGTCCATTGAAGATATTGCTTGGCTTTATGATATTATTGATGAGGTTAAAGATGAGTTATCCGACATTGTCGGGCCTGAATAAGATTTTGTCTGTTTTAGCTTTGCATAGTAAATCGTCAATTTAAATTGACAAACTGCTGAGTAAATTATGCTATTTATATGAATAACAACATTAAAAATGAAGCTTTAAAACTTCAAAAAGAGCTAACTGAGCACAGTTATAATTATCATGTCATGGATGATCCTAAAATCTCTGACTTTGAATATGATATGATGCTCAAAAGGCTCATTAAGATAGAAGAGAAGTATCCTGAGTATTCAAGCCCTGATTCTCCCACAAAGAGAATCGGGGCTCCCCCGCTTGACTCCTTTGAACAGGCGGATCATTCTATTCCCATGCTAAGTCTTGATAATGCTTTTAATGACAGTGATATTTTAAATTTTCATCAAAGAGCTGTTAAAAAATTAAACCGGGAAAATATTTTATATACCATTGAACCTAAACTTGACGGCGTTGCAATTGAGTTAAAATATGAACATGGAATTCTTGTCCAGGCCATAACAAGAGGTGATGGCGTCACAGGTGAAGTGATAACCGAAAATATTAGAACCATAAAATCAATTCCCCTTAAATTAAATAAAGATAAGATTAAAACTCCTTTACTGCTTGAAGTCAGAGGAGAAGTTATCATCAAACATTCTGATTTTGAACACTTAAATAAAACCCGCATGAAGAACCAGGAAAATATCTTTGCCAATCCAAGGAATGCGGCAGCAGGTTCTTTACGGCAGTTGGATTCAAAAATCACTGCAACAAGACCCCTTGATATCTTTGTTTACGGCATAGGTCTTGTCCAGGGGATATCTTTTTTAACCCAGGCTCAAATGCTTGAAGGTTTAAGATCTTTTGGTTTTCCTGTTAATTCAAATATTAAGTCAGGGTTGAATATAAAAGCTGTTCTGAAATATTATAAAGAGCTTGAGAAGCTAAGAGAAAAACTTGCTTATGAAATTGACGGCATGGTTGTAAAGATTGATGATATTGTCCTTCAAAAACAGTTGGGAGAGAAAATCAAAAGCCCGAGATGGGCAATAGCTTATAAATTTCCCCCCATGGAAAAAACCACAACAATAGAAGATATTAAAATTCAGGTTGGTAGAACCGGAGTATTAACACCTGTTGCTGTTTTAAAACCAGTTAATGTTGCAGGAGTGATGGTATCAAGGGCTACTTTACACAATGAAGATGAGATAAAAAGAAAAGATATCCGCATTGGGGATACTGCCCTTGTAGTCCGGGCTGGAGATGTTATCCCCAAGATCGTTAAAATTATTGAATCTGACAGAGATGGAACGCAGGTTCCTTTTCAGATGCCAGTAAAATGTCCTGTATGCAACAGTGCTATTGAAAAAATCAAACTTGACAGATCAAATATAAATAAGTGTGTCAATGCATCATGCCAGGCGCAGCTAAAACAGCGCCTCAAACATTTTGTTTCCAAAAAAGCCTTTGATATTGACGGATTCGGGCAAAAAATAGTGGACCAGCTTGTTGATGTTGGCATGTTAAAATCCTTTGCTGATATTTTTTTGCTTGAAAAAGATAAACTTGTTGATCTTGAAAGGATGGGACAAAAATCAGCCGATAATTTAATTGAATCAATCAAAAAATCAAAAAGTATCTCCCTGAAACGCTTTATTTATGCCCTTGGCATTGACCACACAGGTGAAAATGCTGCAATTTTGATAAGTAAAACATATTCCAGCCTTGAAAGTATTATGAATACATCCCAAAAAGCCCTTGAAGAGATCCATGGCATTGGTCCTGAAACTGCCTTTGCTATTTATAATTTTTTCAATCATTTTGAGAATAGAGAAATTATAAAAAATATTGAAATGCTTGGTGTTGTAGTAAAAAATAGTCAGCAGCCTGATATTAACTTTACGGATAATCCTTTTTACAATAAACGTATTGTACTCACAGGCACATTAAAAACAATGACAAGGGCACATGCTAAAAAACAGCTTGAAAATTTTGGTGCAAAAATAACATCTGCCATTAGTTTAAAAACAGATTTTCTTATTACAGGGGAAAAACCTGGAAGTAAATTAGAAAAAGCTCAAAAAATTGGAGTCACAATTTTGAGCGAAAAAGATTTAATTGCACTTGGGGTGACCTGCAACAAAACATAAAAGTCAATACCCTGAATGGCAGACACTAACCTTGATGTCATAAATTGATTGATTTGTGGAGATTTCCCTAGAAAATTCTTGGGAAGAAAGAAAATGTTTTTAAGAGTTATATTCTACTGAAATGTCATCCATCTGTTCACCAACATTATTTTTAAGATAATAATCGAGATCAAATAGTTGTTTAAAGCTTAAATCAGTAAATTGTACATGTCTTTTTCTTATTTTCATGGAGCTGAAAGAAGGGGCATTGGTAACCTCATAGTCTGCAATGGTTTTAAATGGAAGATCTCCCACATAATATCCCATGCTGCTTAAAAAAATTGTCTCTTCAGGGTTTGTTTCATCTTTTAGGTCTTCATTGCTTGTGTCAATATATTTAAATGCAAGTCCGCCCATACTAAGATCAATTATCTGGCCTAATTTGTGAGAATTAGGACTTACTGCAGCATACGCTCCCTCCACAGCTTTATAGCGTCTATTTTTTCGCCTTTCAATTGTCCTTTTCCTGCCGACCATGAATATGATTCCTTCTATATTTTTATCAGCTGGTCAAGGGTAATTTAAGTAGCTCGTCCAACTGACTATTGTTGTATAATTACTTTATCTATCAAGCTATAAATGCATGATTTATGCCATTGGTCATATTTTTTAATAATTCTATATATAAATTGCAGAACTACTTAGAATTAAAAGATTTTTTATTAAAAGCATGTCAAATAATTGGCATTAAAAAATAAAGCATATCAATTTTTTGACGGAGCATTGGAAAAAAATGTAATAGTTTTGGGAACTTTTTTTCCTAAAACTATTACATTTTTTTCTCATTTTATAAACCATCGCCTTTGGAAGAAATCATATCTTGTCAATTGGTCTTGTTAATAGATAGAAATCTATTTTCCACCATCTTCTTGCAGATTTTTAAAATAATTTAAAGTAGTCATGCATACATCATAGTTAAACCCTCTATATTGCAGGAAGTTCATCATTTTTTTTTTAAATTTTTCCCCATCAAGGTTTTGCCATATCTTGATTTTTGGTTTTACAGCTTTCATTGCCATAGATAAATCATTATATTGTTCCAGAGCAGGTTCAATTATCCATGAATCTACTCCTTTCTTTTTTAACTCAAACCCAATGGCAAATTTTGACTTTGGTTTATTTCTCATCATGGTTTCGATATATAATGCTGTAAAATCTATATCATTTAAATAATTTTTTTCCAATAAAACTGCAACCACCTGCCTGCTGATTGCTTTATCAAACCCTTTTTTTTTTATATATTCTTCTATTTCATAAACACTTCTTGGTCGATATGACAAATATTTCATTGCGAGTGTTAAAGGTCTTTCAATTATTTTTTTCTTATTCTCCATCGATTTGATCCAGTTTTTCAAATAATTTTACAGGGGTTTTTAAAATATCAGTCATCATATTTATAAGGCTTTTGCCTATAGATGAAGGGTGCAAAGGAACAACTACAGGGTCAGAAAGCTTCCCGCTTGCTTTAACCGGGATTGAAACCAACCTGCCTTGAAGCATCGTGTTTATCATGGGGATTTTTTCAATTATCATATCAATGGTCTTAAATGGAGCTACAAGACAGGTTAAATCTATTTCGTCCTTTAAAGGATCAATCCAACCTCTAAATATAAGAGTCATATCTTCACCATCAATGATTGCTTTGGAGAAATAAATAATACTATCTTTAATATCAGCTTCAATAATAATCTTTTTATATGCAAATCCCTTTTGCCTTAAATCTGGAAGGCTGCCCTTAAAAAGTTTTGAAACATTTAAGATTGAAAAAATTCTTGATAGAAGTGTAAAGTTGTCTATTCGGCCTTTTGTTGCTGAAAATTCCAATGGGCCGTTAATATTTTGTAATAAATCTTTTTTGTGGCTGTTAGATTCAATATTACACGATAAAGAGTATATACCTGTCATGAATTTTTCTTTATTTAAAAGACAAGACAACAGCTCCTCAATATTTGGTTTGTCAACTGCTTTAAAAGGAAGGTTCATCTGTACCACTCCCTTGTTAAATTTTATATTTCCACTTGTTTCAAGATCACATAAAAATGCCTGGTTTATTGTGATGTCAGTTTCCTCTTTGTTGAAAATAATTGTACTTTCAACGTTGGTAAAGGTGAGATTGTATATTTTCAGTGTGTCTGTTTTAAAATTAATGGTTTTGTCAAAAAGCAAATCATAATTTGGGTTGTCTGCAGGAAGTTTTTCCAGGCCGGGGTCAATGGAATCTAAATTAATGGTTTTACATGTAATATCTATATTAGAATATTGATCACTGGATATTAATATTGATTGATTCTGTGTTAGTGCTTTAAGGGTTTTTTTCCAGTAGCTGTTGGGCTTAATCAGTTTATTTAATGTTATTGTGTTTAAATATCCATTAAAATCAAATAGAGGTTTCTTCTTGTTATAATTGATAGTAATATTTGCCTTAGAAATATTACTATCATGAAGATTTATGGAATTTAACTTCAAAGAATCAAGGTTTTTACCCGTCAATTCAATATCAACATCAGGTCCTGTATTGAATTTAAGATTACTCTTAAATAAAGAGTGTCTGGATTTGATTTGCAATGTGCCCCTGGTCATATCAAATGGAAGTAAAAGGGTGTCATTATTTTTTTTATTAATAAAAGGTTCCAGCCATGAGAGATTGTTCATTGTTAAGGAGATATTATTCAAAAATAAAAGATTATCAGATAGGTGGTAAGCACAAGATAGATTTTCTATCTCTTTTTGATTTAAACCAGTGAAGATATCTATACCATAACCTCTCCCATTGAAATCATATTCCCATTTGTCTGATTCTAATATTGGTCCTGAAAATTGCATTGATGCAACATTGATTTTACCGCTGGCCATTTTAAGCGGAGAAAGAAAATTGTTTATTTTTTCAAAGGACATAAGCCAGGGCATTACTGAATCAAGGTCAAACATGCCTGAGCCTGATAAAATTTTAATCACTGTTTCATCTTTAAAATCCAGAAATATTTCACAATCATCAATAGTGCTGCTGTTCACAGAACCAATAATCTCTTTTAGATGCACCATATCTGGCTCATAAGACAAATTGATATTTTTCAGGTAAATATCTCCTGGAATACGATCATACAGTCCGTTAATTGAAAAATCATCTGTGTGAACTTCAACTTTAAGATTATCAGATAGTGTTTCCATGGAGAGATTTAATTTTGCATGGGCTCGGCCTGTGACATCGTGAACCAGTGCCAGCTCTTTTGCAAGAAGAGTGTCTGGTAAGAGTGATATTAAAACCTTAGGGATTTTTGAAAGATCAATATCAAGCTCAAATTCACCGTTAAAGGGAAAGTCAGTAAAATTGAAAAGATCAATGGCAAGGTCTGCTTTTTCAATTTTAGAACCTTGGATCACACCCCTGTTCGCCTTTATATCAAGAACACCATTTTTGATGATGGCAGTTCCATTTACACTTGATGCCATCAAATCTGTTTCTGGAATTTTTACAAGGCCATTGTCAATATTACCATTTAGTTTAAAATTATTGTCGTTAAAAAGATCTTCAAGATTTTTACCATGGAAAGATACTATGATCTGGGGCACAACTCCTTTGCGAACAATTTCAAAAAGTGAATCTGTGATTTTATTGTTTTTAAACAGCAATAAAGACATTTGTCTTGCCTGGTCTATATTGATATTGGTACCTGTAAATTGAAGATCTGATTTTTTAAGGTCCCCATTGTCTTTAAATGAAATCTCAATCATTGATTCAGGGTAATTTAGTTTAAAGGGCTTAACATCAAATTGATAAAGATTTTTATCAATTTGAAAGGATGAATCAATCCCATTCAAATCAAATAATCTTTGATTGTTTCTGTTTTTAATAATCAGGTCTGAGAGTCTACATTGTCCGGTTATATTGCCTTGCGAATCTGCTTTTAATGAAAAATCAAACTGATCAATTTTAATTGAGCCTATGTCACAATAGTTGTTCAACTCAATAATATAAGGAACAACAGATGAATTTAAAACAATATCTTTTATGGATGCGTTGATAATAATCTGATCTTTTACTTTTGATAGATAATAGGAGCCATCCATACGCTTAAACCAGGAAGTTTTAACATCGTTGAATTCAAATTTAATGGAATCCTGATGCTCTGGCAGCAGAGCAAATAATTTTTTGATACCATCAATGAGCTTAGATTGATGTTGAGAAATCGATAGGTTTACAGGTAGGTCAAGTTTTTTATTTTTTAAAGTGTTGGTTTGAATTTCAGGCAGGAGAATTTCTAACCCGTTAATTTCAGGTTGTATCACTGCTATGTGTGTGATATCAACCTTGCCGGATAATAATTTTATGAGGTCAAGAGTAAGTCGTATGGTTTTAATATTTATATTAGTTTTATGATAAGTGTGGAAAATACAATCTTCCACATCAATGCCGATTTCAGGAAACAGAGTAATAGAAAATTTGGAAGCAGTAAAGTTACCACCGGTTTTTTTAGATATGGATATGGATATTTTATCTTTAATATAGGATGTATTGACTGCCCAGTTCAGTATAAAAGGCATTGACACAAATAAAATAAGAATAAAAGTAAAAACACAAATAATATAATTTTTTATTCTTATTTTTGTAAAAAAAACCATCCATATTTACCATGAATAACCATGGATTTTTGCCAAACTAATATAATCAGCCATGACAAGATAAGCCTGATCCATTAACATTTTTTTAAAATCATTAACCATTGTCTCTTTTTCATCATAGCTTTCCATTGGCTCTTTGCCCATGGCTTTTAAATAATCGTTTTCAATATCAAGCTCAGACTGCTCATATTGTTTTTTCTTGGATTTTCTCTGCTCAAGGTTTAAAGAGACTGAAGTCTCTTTATTTAACTGGGATATAATATCAATTCTTTTGTTAAGGTAGTTTATTCCAGGATCTTTAGCAGACCTTTTAGTATATTGTCTATTAAGAGTGTTCTCAATATTCTGAAGCCCTTTATAGGGGATATAGGATGTTTTAATTGTTGTGTCCCAGGGCAGGGCGCCTTCAAGAGAGCTCTCTCCTGTATCTTCGATTTCATAAATTTGTGGAAATTTGATATCAGGTACTATACCAAGATTCTGGGTGCTTTCCCCTGAAACACGATAAAATTTTGCACTGGTGAGTTTAAGTTTCCCTTCTCCAAGAGGCTGTAATTCCTGAACTGTACCTTTACCAAAGCTTCTTGTGCCGACAATAACACCTCTATTATAATCTTTAATAGCTCCTGCAAATATTTCTGACGCTGAAGCACTCATCCTGTTTATCAATACAATAAGAGGGCCTGAATATGCAATGCCAGGATCGTTATCATATAATCGGGAAACCTGGTATTTTGTTTTGATCTGTACAATAGGGCCTGACTTGAGAAACAGCCCGGTTAACTGACTTGCTTCTTTTAAAGAACCGCCGCCATTGTCCCTTAAGTCAATAATCAGTCCGTCAATATTCTCTTGTTTTAATTGAACAAGTAATTTTTCAACATCTTTTGTTGTGCTTTTATAATCTTTATCACCTCTGTTATAAGCTTTGAAATCAATATAAAAATTGGGTATTTCAATAACGCCTATTTTAAGGTTTTGTCCATCATGTTCAATTGTAATTGTATCTTTTTTTGCAGACTGCTCTTCGAGTTTAACACGATCCCGTTTTATCTGGATTGTTCTGGTTGAATTGTTTTTTTTTGCAGGTATTATTTTTAATCGCACAAATGTGTTTTTAGGGCCTCTTATCAATTTGACAACATGATCAATTCGCTGTCCCATTGTATCTTTTATCTCTCCTTGCTCACCTTGACCCACACCAATGATTTTATCTCCAGGCATGAGCAGGTTGGATTTTTCAGCAGGGCCTTTAGGAATTAAACGAACTACTTTGGTGTATTCATATTCAGTTTGAAGAACTGCTCCAATACCTTCAAGGGAGAGGCTCATATGAATATCAAAATCTTCAGAAGCCCTTGGTGGAAAAAATTGGGTATGGGGGTCAAAACTTGAGGTGACTATGTTCATTAAAATTTGAAAAATATCATTTGAATCGGTTTGTAACAGCCGTTTAAGTCTGTTTGAGTATGTTTTTTCAAGTGTTTGAGTAATGGAATCACTATCACTGTTTTCATCTTTATGATTCAGGATCAGAGATATAATATGGTTTTTCAGCTCTTTTTTCCACAATTGGTGCAGGCTTTGTTTATCAGTTTGCCAATGCCGCAAGTCATACTCAATCACCATGGATTCATTTTTAGAAAAATCTAACTCTTTTTCCCATGTTTTTATTAATGAAGAGATATATGCAAGCCTCTGTTTTGATCTATTCATGTATAAATCAAATATTTGAAATCCTGTGTTGAGTCTTCCTCTTTTAAGGTCATCATCAAAACGGAACTGGTATTGTTCAAATAAATTAATATCCTTTAAAGTAAATAATTCTTTACGTGGGTCAAGTCTTTTTAAATATTGATGGAGAATAGTAGAAGACATGTTGTCATCTAATTTTTTTTCAAGGTAGTGATATCTTTCAAGAGCTCTTATTATTTTTATACATTGAAAAGAGTGTTCAGATTTTGGTTTAATAAAATTATTTGTGTCACCCTTTGCCCAGACAATGGACGAATATGTGAAAATCAAGAGTATAAAAATAATGGATTGCAGGTAAACCCAGATTTGCTTAGAGGTTTTAACAGTTTGCCGGTCACTATTTTTAAATTTTTGTATCATCTTCCATATCCTTTGGGGTTTCAAAACTTATTCTTCCAATCTTACCTGTTCTAAGTTCACGAATCAATAGTTGAGAGGCTTTTTGTATATTGACAACACCTCCCTTTTTTAAGCATCCCCTTGCTGTACCAACTTTTTCAATGAGAGCCTGAGCATCTTGGGGTAGGGTTTTTAAAAAAGGATACCGCTGCATCAAAAGATCAGGATAATGTTTTAAAAGGAGATTTCCAGCAAAAAAAGCAATATCATTATAATCAATGGCTGTATCTGCTATGGCTCCGCTTGCAGCAAGGATATATGCTCTTTTTTCAGGTTCAATTATGGGCCATAATATTCCAGGAGTATCATAGATATCAATATTGTTTTTTAAACTGGTTCTCTGATTGTGTCTTGTAATTGCCGGGACATTTCCTGTTTTGGCTATTTTTTTGCCAGCAAGGGTGTTTAAAATAGTAGATTTGCCAGTATTTGGAATACCTACAACCATTATCCTTATTTTTCTGGCACGGTTCCTTTTAATTTTGCTTACACAATAGTTTAAAGATTCCCAAACTTGAGATTTTTCAGTGCCTTCAATGGAGACAGCATAAGTATCTGTTTGATTTTTAAAATAATCCAGCCATAATTTTGTGTGTTCAGAATCTGCAAGGTCTTTTTTATTTAATATTTTTATCATAAGCTTGCCTTTGCAAAGTCTGCTCACAAGGGGGTTGGCACTTGCCATGGGCAATCTTGCATCGAGAATCTCCAAAACAGCATCTGTTTTTGATATGGCAGCTTTAAGCAAAGTTTTTGTTTCAAGCATATGGCCTGGAAACCATTGAATTGTCATGTTTTTTAACTCTTTTATTTAAAATATAAATCGGCCAGTGGCGGTTATTTAAAGTTTGCCAGCAGGTCTTTTTGAATGCTTCTATTTGAAGCAATGATACCCTGGGCCGGAAAATCTGTGTTCCCGTTAAAATCACAGATTTTTCCACCTGCCTGTTCAACAATAAAAGCACCCGCTGCAATATCATAAAGATTTAAACTCATTTCCCAGAATCCATCCAGTCTGCCGCAGGCAACATAACAAAGGTCAATGGCAGCAGAACCATATCTTCTTATGTCCCTTAACTTAGGCGCAATCTTATTAAAATAGATAAGGCTGTTATTGCTAAGGTTTGCTCTTAAACAGGCAAATCCTGTACCCATTACACAATTTACAAGTTTGTCAGTTTTTGTAACACAAATGAGTTTGTCATTTAAAAATGCACCACTATCATTATCAGCAAAAAATAACTCCCCCATTCTTGGGGCAAAAACAGCACCGAGAATAGTCTGACCTTTATACTGCACTGCAATACTTATGGAATAAAATGGCTGCTGATGAAAAAAAGATGTTGTTCCGTCTATGGGATCAATTATCCATATATAATCCGATGATTCGTTTGTTCTGCCAGTCTCTTCTCCAAAAATACCATGGGAAGGATATTTTTTTAAAATGTTGTTAACAAGAAAATCTTCAACTTGTTTATCTATGGTGGTTACAAGATCTTTTTTTCCCTTAAAATCAACATCTGAAGGTTTTAAGAGTTTTTGTTCTTTTTTACAGATCTCACCTGCCTGGAGGATTATTTTTTTTAAAAAGGTTTTCAAGGGATTGTTTGTGTAATTAGTTATTTAAAAAAAGATAAAGGGCTGCTATTCAGCCTTATATTATCCCAACATATCAATGAGTGATCCAATGGTTTCATCATAGTTTTTAATGACTTTTGCGTTTGCCTTAAATCCATGTTCAATTACAATCTGGTTAACCAGCTCTTCGGCAATATCAGTATTGGATAATTCTTTTAACTCTCCGGTTGTACTTTTTGGATCATCCACAAGGGGGCCTGGGGTGTTAATTTTTGTTATTGTTGTTTTAACCTGATTATTTTCACCTTCGGTGTTGATTGCCCTGCTTTTTTTAAAATCATCGGAAAGGGCATTTGCAACATTATTGGCGCTGACTGACATCTGTTTTGAAAATGCTTGCAAAGCAGATACATTGCTGTTGATTCCTGTAATCATATTATTTTCTCCCCTAATGGTTTTTATAAATTATATTGAAAATACTTGCAATAATCGTGCTAAAAGTAATAAAAAAAGAAAATAATTAACCCTTCCCATGATAATAGTGTTTAAGCCGGAAATAATGATAATTCACAATTTTAGTATTTGTATTATTGTTGTATCTTTAAAAATATGTTAACAAAAAATGACAGGGATTACAAATTATGTATAAAATATTCAAGTTAACGAGGAGGAAAAATGTTTGAAATTGACAAAACTGTTATGCTTTTGATTGATGTCCAGGGTCAGCTGGCCCAGTTAATGTACCAAAAAGATAAATTGTTCAATTCGCTTGGTATAATGATCCAGGGGATGAAAGCTCTTGGAGTGCCCATAATCTGGATGGAGCAGATACCCAAAAATTTAGGGCCAACCACAGAAGTTGTTGCAAAATATATGACCAGTGAAGAACCCATTGAAAAATTTTCCTTCTCCTGCTGTAACGAACCTCGATTCATGGACAGCTTTAAAAAAGCTGGTAAAACCCAGGTACTTTTAACTGGAATTGAAACGCATATCTGTGTGTTTCAGACTGGATATGATTTGATGAAGAAATATGGATGCGATGTCCAGGTGGTTTCTGACTGTGTCTCTTCAAGGACAAAAGAAAACAGAGATATCGGTATTCAGCGCATTGTGCAGTGTGGTGGTCAGGTCAGTTGTGTTGAGATGATCTTTTTTGAATTATTAAAAGCTGCAAAGGGTGATGAGTTTAAACAGATAATTAAATTGATCAAATAGACTAAAGCGGGGAATCCGCAAGTTATCAGTTATCAGTTGTCAGTATGCTGATAACTGATAACTTTATCTTGTTTTTTTTGACAGAAACTAAGGAGTAAGGCATTAATATGATTATCTGTTAAACAGCAATTTGGAATGAGGAAGTATCATCTTCAGGCAGGTTATTGACTTTTACATAGGAATCTGAAGCCTGCTGAAGGTTACCAAATGCTTTGGATTTATTTGATTCTGCCTGTTTTTCTGCTTTAAGCATCATAAGCTCAGATACAGCTCTGGATGCTGCCTGGGAGGCCTGGGAGGCTACTTTTATGTCTTGTGGAGAAGGGCTTACCGGAGCCAATGCAGCATTCTTAACCTGACGCATCTTCTGTATTGTTGCCTGGGGATCACCTGGCACTGGTGAGGTGTCAATGCTGACTTCACCGCCAACAACATAGTTTTTCCCATCAGGCCCCTGCTTATAAGTAAAATGGGCTCCAGAAGTAATATATCGCCCTCCTGCAGCAATATGAGCCATTTCATGCTGCCTGACTTTCGTATCAATTTGTTTAAGCTCCTGGAGAAGCTGCATCTCAGCCCGGGTAAGTTCATGGCCATGGATATCACTTGCTGTGGAATTATTTTGAGTACCAGTCTGGCGATCGGTCTCTTTTGCATCAACCCGACTGTCTTTTGTTAAATTTTCATCAGGCGTTATCTGGGAAGTGTTGGAAATAGAATTTTGAACAAAGCCTGTATAATTATTATTTATAACCGAAATATTCATTTTATCTTATTTCATAAGCTTATATTAAAGATTTTTAATTATATTGACAATTAATTGTCTTGGCAAGAAAAATAACCAAAAAATATCATGGAGAGATATTGTAAATTGACTTTATGTTTTTCAATGCTTATTAATTGTTTTTACTAACCGCCATGTGGCGGATCTGGTTGAGTACCACATAATACCCTGAAGGGCAGAAACCAAAATATGAAAGAATACAAATTTATAACTTGTTCTTTTATATGCACAACAAAACAGGCAGGCCAAATAATATGAAAAAACAAGATAAATATCTGGGTTTTGAACAAGGGCCCATACGACCTCCCAGTGAGGCAAGCAGTCTTTTAATACGATTGACACGTAACTGCCCGTGGAATCGATGTACATTCTGCAGAGTGTATAAAAAAGCAAAGTTTTCCTTACGATCCATGGAGAATATTATTAAAGATATTGACTCTCTGCATAACTATATTGAAAAAATCAAACTAAATATTACAGTTGATGGATATATTGATAACAGAGCTGTTAATAACCTTTTCAACAGCCTGGAAGATAAAGACAGAGTTGCTCTTAATGCTGCTGTTAACTGGTATTCAACAGGCATGAAATCGATTTTTTTGCAGGATGCCAACTCCATGATCATAAAGCCCGATGATTTTGTATATATTCTTGAATATTTAAAAAAATGCTTTCCAGATATTGACAGAATTACAACCTATGCCAGAAGTCATACCATTGTGAGAATCAGGCAAAATGACCTGCGGCGTATGGCCGATGCAGGCTTAAACCGCGTCCATGTGGGCATGGAATCAGGATCAGACATTGTATTAAAAAAGATTAATAAAGGTATTGATAAAGCAGGTCATATCAAGGCAGGTTTAAAAATAAAAAAAGCAGGTATGCAGTTGTCTGAATATGTGATGCCCGGCCTTGGTGGTATTGAGTACTCAATTGAGCATGCAATGGAGACAGCTTCTGCACTTAACAGTATCAATCCTGATTTTATCAGAATCAGGACACTTGCTGTAACCAAGGGAACTAAACTTGCCCAGGAAGCTGAAACTGGAGATTTCCAAAAGCCCACTGATACCATGATGGCAAAAGAGTTAAGACTTTTCCTTGAAACCCTTGATGGAATAGATTCCCATATCAAAAGTGATCACATTCTGAATCTATTTGAAACCATTGATGGAAAAATGCCTGAAGATAAAGATAAAATGATTAATATCATTGACAGTTTTTTTGAGCTTGATCCTGGCCAGAGGGCTTTATATCAGGTCGGTCGGAGAATGGGGTTTTTCCGTGGACCAGATGATATGGAATCAAGTCCCCATCTTGAAAGGATAAAGCAGACATGTGACCTTTATGGGGTTACACCTGATAATGTCGATTCAGTGATTGATGAATTAATGAAGCGTTTTGTCTGATCCATTGCCACAATCCTTTCCTGTACACTCCTTTGAACCTTCATCCAGGCTTGTATCGAATTGTTTATCAAACCCTCTGTCTAAAAAAGGGGCAATTTATATTCATATCCCTTTTTGCATTCAAAAGTGCATTTATTGTGATTTTTATTCAAAAACCGATCTCTCTTTGATTCCTGATTATATAACAACCCTTGTAAAAGAGATTAAAAAAAGGTCTGAATCGCAAAACAATATAAACACAATATATTTTGGTGGTGGAACTCCTTCGCTTCTCTCCATCGGGCAGGTTGATCTATTATTGCATACCATTAAAGATACTTTTTCAATTGCATCAAATGCTGAAATAAGTTTTGAAATTAACCCAGGAACCGTTGATTTAAAGTATCTTGAAAAGTTAAGAAATATTGGAATTAACAGGCTGAGTATTGGTGTACAGTCATTTAATGATGACAAATTAAAATTTTTAAAAAGAATCCACTCTGCTGATGATGCCCTCAGGGCAATTGACCATGCAAGAAAAGCAAGATTTATCAATATAAGTTTTGATCTGATTTATGGTCTTCCTTGTGAGACTAAATCAATGTGGCTCAAGGATCTTGAAAAGGCAGTTACTATGGAACCTGCCCATCTTTCGTGCTATATGCTCACAATTGAACCCTTAACTGCCCTGGATAAAAAAGTCACAACAGGCACAATAACTCCCCTTGATAACACATTCATGACCCTGTTGTTTAAACATACTGCCAAAGTTTTAAATAATTTTGGTTTTGACCATTATGAGATTTCAAGCTTTGCAAAAAATAGATCAACAAGGTCTAAACATAATTCACAATACTGGAATATGACTCCATACTTTGGATTTGGAGCAGCTGCTCACTCCTATGATGGCAAAAAAAGAGCCTGGAATCATAAAAGCATTAAAAATTATATGAAAGATATAAATTCTGGCAGACTGCCCGTTGAAGGCTCTGAAATCCTTGACTTAAAGCAAAAAAAACTTGAAACAATTATGCTCAGGCTTCGCACCCTTGAAGGCATTGATATAAAAAAATATAAGTCACAATTTAATATAAATTTTAAGGAAGAATTCAAGGATATCATAAAGAGTGTGCAGGACAATGCCTTTGGATGTCTTAGCCATGATAGCTTTGCCCTGAATCTTGAAGGTAAAATTAGACTTGATAATATAATAGAAATATTTGCCAAAAAGATTCTATGAAAATATGAAGAGTGCTGCCTATTAAGTAATCTCTATCGCCTTTGTCTCAATTGTCTTGTATCACCCACACGTATGGTAACTTTAATGGAATCAAAATATTCAATTAAAGGAATAAGAAATTTTCTTGAAACCTGTGCAATCCCTTTAAATTCAGGAGTGGTCATGGATTCATTAGTTTTCAAAAATTTTACAAGTTTTTGCTCTAGACTGCTGATCTCAGTGGCATTAAAATAGAGATCATCCTTTGTTTTTATAATGGATTTTTCATCAATGAGCATATTCAGAACATCTATGGAAGTCTTTTTATCAATATCAAGATCCTGGCAGATTGACCTGAAAAAAGGTGGTGTCAAGCCGGAATTTTCATAGATTTTTTTGATTTTTTCTTTGACTTCATGCTGATCTACCTGAAGGGCTATTTTATGATCTGATAATTTTATAATATTTTTATCAAGTATAACAAGGTTTTCCTTAGCCAATTTTGTGAACAGAATATTGAAAAAACGAATATCATTAATATACTGGAATTTAGATTTAAGTTCCTGGGTTGGCATGCCGTCTTTTAAGGGATTATGTGTATGAAATATTGCAAGCTGATCAAGAATTTTTTCTTTAAAATCATTAAAAAAAGATCCTGAAACAAAGATCTGTTTCTCCTTATCTGTCTGGACAATATCCTGTCTTGCCAGTAGTTTTTGTAAACTTGATTTAAGTTTTTTATCAGGGATGTTCGTCATTACACGAAGATTAGAAAAGCTAAGTCCATGATACCCCTTTAAAGATAAAAAGAAAGAGATAGTCTGTTCCATATCATTATCAAGGAGTTTAGTAAGCCCTGCGATTACATTTTCATCAAATAATTTATGTTTTTGTGAGGCTGGATTTAATATGGCACCCCCACCAATGGTTTTTACAGGTGAATAACTTCGGATTACATATCGATCATCCTTGATGCAGCATACAGGTAATTCAAGTCGAAACTGGACAGGGGCATCACTGCCCGGCATCAACTCTTTTCTGTCAAGCAGAATTAAATATCCGAGTATCTCGCTTGTGCCTGAATGAAACCGTATTCTTGTTCTGCTTTTTAATGGTTTGGCATTACTTTTTATGTAATGAAAATGAGCATCCACCATATAGCTTTCAATAAGAGCATCGGGCTGGGACAAAATATCTCCACGCATGATTGATTCTTTATCAAGTCCCTGAAAGTTAATGGCAGTTCTTGTTCCGGCAGCCGCTGTCTCTACAGAGGAGCTGTGCACTTGAATTCCCCTTACTTTTGAGACTATTTGTCTTGGATAAATCATAATTTCATTTCCAACATTAATACTGCCGGAAGTCAGAGTTCCTGTAATCACAGTGCCAAACCCTTTCATGGAAAATACACGATCAACAGGCAGTCTGAAAATAGAAGAAAACTCTCTTTTAGGAATGCTGCTGCAGATGGTTTCAAGGGTAGAAATAAATTTATCTATTCCCTCACCAGTGATGGAAGAGAGAGCAATAACAGGTTTATCTTCAAGAAAAGTACCCTGCACAAAATCGTTTATGTCCTCCAGGGCAAGTTCGAGAAGATCTTCATCCACCATATCTGTTTTGGTCAGGGCAACAACTCCATGTTCAACTCCCATTAGATTGCAGATTTCCATGTGCTCTCTTGTCTGGGGCATGACTCCTTCATCTGCTGCTATTACCATTGTTACCACATCAATGCCACTGGATCCTGCCACCATATTCTTCACAAATTTTTCATGCCCGGGCATATCCACAATACCGATATGCTGCCCATTGGGCAGATCAAGTGATGCAAATCCAAGTTCAATGGTGATTCCCCGCTCTTTTTCCTCTTTAAGGCGGTCGGTCTCAACTCCGGTTAAAGCTTTGACAAGGCTTGTTTTACCATGATCAATGTGTCCTGCAGTCCCGAGAATAATATTTTGTTCCAATTTTAAAATATCCTCAATCTATAGCTGATTTATATGAAAGAACTAACTTGTATTGCTATCACTCTTTAATTATTTGTTGTTTATAATCATTGCCTGCTGCTTCTACAGTAAGATTTCTCTTATTTTTTTCTGAAAAAGGTCATTCCATATGCCAGGCCAACCAGAATAACTCCTGTAATAACTCCATGGAAAATGGTCCATTCCGGCCGGAACATCCGTATAAGGAGGATACCAAATACAACTCCTAAGATAAGCCTTACAATAAAGATTAATAAAGTATTCATAAAAAAATCCTGTTGATAAATTCCTAATTTCAATAACCGCCATGTACCGGGTTTGAGTATTACCACACAATACCCTGGTTTCTGACCTTCAGGTTAAAGGGCAGAAACCAAAGCATGAAAGAATCAATACTGCTATCTGCTCTTTTATATAAATATGGTTTAATAATTTTTTAAACCAATTTGATCCTCTGGGATCATAGTCAAACAGGGTTTGAAAATCAATGTTAAAGAAAATCTTATTGAAAAAACTATTGAAAAACAGATATGATTCTGATAAAAAGGTTCTTTTATTGTGGTGGGTGTAGCTCAGTTGGTAGAGCGCTAGGTTGTGGTCCTGGATGTCGAGGGTTCAAGCCCCTTCACTCACCCCATTTTTATAAAGTTATTAGAACCAGGATTTTTGAAGCCCGAAACTCAACATGATTGAGACTCGGGCTTTGTATTATGGATAAGTGATTAGATCAAAGTAGCTGAAAAACAGCCCAAAAGGAGCCAGACAAAATGGATTCATTAAAAAAAAATATTTTACTATTAAGTCTTTTGTTGTTATTGCCTGGAATATCATTTTCTAAAGACCTTGAAAAAGGTTTATATGCGCAATTTGATACAACCAAAGGCACAATAACCGCCAGACTTTATTATAAACAGGTACCCATGACTGTTATCAATTTTGCAGGCCTTGCCCAGGGGAGTATTGACTCCAACCAGGAACCTGGAAAAAAATATTATGATGGACTTGTTTTCCACAGAGTGATCAAGGATTTTATGATCCAGGGTGGTGATCCCACAGGAACAGGCAGGGGCGGACCTGGATATAAATTTCCAGATGAATTTGTTGATAAATTAAAACATGATTCCCCAGGTATCCTTTCTATGGCCAATTCCGGTCCTGGCACCAATGGAAGTCAGTTTTTTATAACCCATAAAGCAACTCCCTGGCTTGATAAGAAGCATACTGTATTTGGTAAAGTCATTAAAGGCCAGGATATAGTAAATAAGATTCAAAAGGGTGACAAGATAATCACCTTGACAATTTTTAGAATAGGCAAAGATGCAGAGGCATTTAAAACAGATCAGGCAAGTTTTGACGCATTGTTAGATAAAATGGAAGGGCAAAAAAGAGTGGAAGAAAAAGAAAAAATGGCAGAATTTGAGACAGCAATGCTCAAGGAGTATCCAGATGCAGTAAAAGAAAAATCTGGTCTCATGTATGTGTTAAAAGAAAAAGGATCAGGTGAAAAACCTGCAAATGGAAGTAAGGTAAAAGTCCACTATACTGGTAAATTCGTTGATGGGAAAGTTTTTGATTCTTCCATTGAACGGGGTAAACCAATAGAGTTTGCCGTTGGAGTAGGTCAGGTTATCAAAGGTTGGGATCAAGCCATTGTAACCATGAAAAAAGGCGAAAAAAGAATTTTATTGATTCCATACTGGCTTGCCTATGGAAAGAATGGTTATCCCGGCGCCATCCCGCCTGAATCACATCTTATTTTTGATGTGGAACTCATTGATTTTAAATAGTAGTGAGATGTAAATAATGAGTTGTAATTCATGTCGGCTTGATTGTATCAAATAATTATTTCTTCAAATATAATAAAAACTATTGTTAATGTAAGTATCTGAAAAATAGCAATAAATATATTTTAAAATAAAATATACAATAAAAATTAACTGCTTGACATTTATAAAACTCTTTTGTTAAATACTGAATAGTTATTCATTATTTATAGATAAGGTGGATGTAAATTTGTTAAAACTTAAATCAAAACAGCAGAAAAACAGATCAGAAAAATATAATAATATTTTAGATAGTGCAGGTGCTGTATTCGCACAATACGGGTTTCACAAGGCAACCATATCCCAGATAGCATCACAGGCTGGTGTGGCTGATGGAACACTCTATCTCTATTTTAAAAATAAAGAAGACATTCTATTTCAGTTTGCAAATTTTAAAACAGATCAAGTGTTCAAGAAAATGCATTCTGCCGTAAAAAAAGGTAAAAATGCAGAAGAGAAACTGCGTAATTTAATAAGGTGTCATCTTTCAGAATTCCAGAACGATAAAAACATGGCAATTATTTTTCAGTCAGAGGTAAGATATCTGAGGGATATGGAGTCTCAAATTAAAGATATATCAAAAATGTATCTTGACCTGTTATCTGATATTATTGAGCTCGGACAGATTGAAGGAAGCATGCGCAAAGATCTTTTTGTCGGCCTTGTAAAGAGGTTTATTCTTGGTGCTGTGGAAGGTGTTATTAATACCTGGTTATCAGCTGATGGCAGGTATGACCTTGTTCCCATGGCAGACCCCCTTGTGGAACTTTATCTTACAGGTGTTAAAGGTAAATAGGTATTGCTAAATTTCATACAGTAGATGAATGCAATATAATAGTTAAATATGGCTTTTTGCTTGACGTGTTCTTTCATCTTTATTAGATTTCAATGTTTTGAATTTTTAAGATAAATATTTTGGAGGTAAAGAAGTATGACTTCAATAATTGGTCCAGCAAGTTTTAAATTATTTGGGATTTTTCCCACAGTAATACTGTCATTTATTATACCCATCATTGGAATAGGATTGTTTTCATATATAATGGCAAGGCGTATTGCACCCCTTGTAAGGGCAAATCCTGATAATAGATTTGATAATATTGCCCTGCGCCTTAAAAACCTTTTTATTGTCTGGCTTGGGCAGATCAGACAACCCAGGTATATGTTGGCGGGCGTACTTCATATCTGTATTTTTTTTGGGTTTCTTGTTTTATCCATACGCTCCTCCTCCCTTGTTATTGTCGGTCTTGCTGACGGATTTGTTTTACCGGGATTTGGTGGGACTTTTGGTAGTATCTATAATTTTTTCAAAGACTATGCAGCCACCATTGTTCTTATTGCCTGTATAATTGCTGCTGTCAGAAGGGGTATCTACAAACCTGCGCGATACGCAGTGCCTGAAAAATATGGTCATGACCATACATCAGAAGCTGTTTTTGTCCTTGGTATTATTTCAGTTCTAATGATTTCTGAAAGCCTTTTTGAAGCAGCCCAGGTTGTAAGTGTTGCTCACCATACCGGGCATACTCATTTTTTGGCTCCCCTCTCCCTTGTCTGGATATTCAGGGCAATACTTTCATCAGCTTCTCAAAATGTTCTTCAAGGCTTTCATATTTTTGCATATTTTGTACACGATATTACCTTTTTCTTTTTTCTTTGTTTTCTACCCCTTGGCAAACATTTTCATGTTATTACATCAATATTTAATGTATTTTTTATGCGGGTTAAAAAAGGAAATATCAAACCTGTCATGTATGGAGTTACAGATGAGCAGTTAGATGATCTTGAATCCTTTGGAGTTAAAAAACTTGAGGATTTTACATGGAAACATATGCTGGATTTTTATTCATGTGCAGATTGCGGCAGGTGTTCTGATCAATGCCCTGCAAATGCAGTTTCCAGACCCCTGTCTCCAAGATTTATTACTATTAAGGCAAGGGATTTGATGTTTAAAAATTATCCGCTTTCAGGAGAAATCTATAAGAGTAAACTGCTGGTGGAAGATATTTATACAGAGGATGAAATATGGTCATGTACCACCTGTGGTGCCTGCGAGCAGGAGTGTCCTCTTGGAATCGAATATATTGATAAAATAGTTGATCTGCGAAGAGGTATGGTTGATGAAGGAATGGTGCCACAATCTCTGCAAAAACCTTTGAAAGCCCTTGAAAAAAGAGGTAATCCCTATGGAAAAATGGAGAAAAAGAGAGCTGACTGGGCAAATGATAAGGAATTTAAAGCAAATCATACAATTAAAGACCTTGGTAAAAAAGATACAGCAGATACCCTGTTTTTTGTGGACAGCATCACATCTTATGATGATAACCTCCAGGAGATTGCAAGACGAACTTCTATTATTCTTGAAAAAGCAGGAGTCGATTTTGGAATACTTGGTAAAAAAGAGAAAGACAGTGGAAATGAGGTCATCAGGTTTGGTGAAGAGATGCTGTATCAGGATTTAAAAGAGCAGAATAGTGCGGCTATTGAGGCAAGTGGCGTCAAACATATAGTAACAGCCGATCCCCATGCCTATAATGCTTTGAAAAATGATTATGACAATCTTCCTCCTGTTCAACATATCAGTCAGGTGGTTGCCCAGAAAATATCCACAGGCGAGCTTGATCTTAAACCCTGCATAGATCCTGACAAAGTCTATGTGTATCATGATCCTTGTTATCTTGGACGGCATAATGGTATTTATGAAGATCCAAGGCAGGCAATGGATGCTATTGATGGATTGACAAGAGTAGAGCTTGAAAAGAGCCGGGATAGATCATTTTGCTGCGGCGGCGGTGGATTGATGCTTTTTTATGAGCCTGAAGAGGAGACAAGAATGGGAGTTTTAAGAGTTAATATGGCTGCTGAAGCAGGAGCAACTGTAATTGTAACTGCCTGTCCTTTCTGTCTTGTAAATATCGAAGATGCAATCAAGGTTGCAGGAAAAGAGGGAGAAATAGAAGCTTTGGATTTTACAGAACTTATGGAACAGCACCTTGCATAATAATGGGAGCTATCCTTAATTCAAAATTGAGAATTAAAAATTAAAAAGAGGAGGCAATATGGAAATTTTGGTATGTGTCAAGAGAGTGCCAGATACTGCTGAGAATGAATTTGAACTCAACAGTGCCGGCAATGATCTTGATC
>JAOZRI010000496.1 GCA_029940235.1 Desulfobacula sp.
TGCCGAGCCATCTTTATGATGATGGCCAAAAATTTTGATGTTGTTCGCAAAAAGAGCAGATGAAATCATTTCACCCTTTTTTGCTTTAAGTTTTTCTCTGTTCCAATAAAATGAAATATTGTCTTTTTCAGGGACTTCCAAAATCGGATGCAAAGTAATTCTATTGCCTGGCATGTGTTCTCCAACATAATTATTTAACTATGCTAATGGTTAAACCATTTAATAATAATTGTCAATGATTTTTTAGACTTTACACTTGAGATCAATATAGTGGTCTTTTTGCTTGAATCTTGACTATAACAAATAAATTTTTTATATCATCTGGTATGAAAAAAGTATTCAAAATTATTCTCGGGATTATCTCAATTTTAGTGTTGAGCTTTGTCAGCCTTGTCGGCTATGCCACTTTGTCAGATTATAAACCAGCCCTGACTTCTCTGGTGTTTGACAACAAAGATGCACAAAAGATAGCAGGACAAAAACAATTTAATCTTATGATCTGGAACATAGGTTATGCAGGATTGAGTAAAGATATGGATTTTTTCTATGATGGAGGCAGACAGGTGCGTACCGATAGAAAAAATGTGGAAAACAATATAACAGCCATTGAAAATTATATTGCGCAGCAAAAGGATATTGATTTTTTCCTGTTTCAGGAAGTGGATAAAAATTCAAAGAGAAGTTATTCCATTGATGAATATTCAAAAATAGCAAATTTATTCCCAGAATTTTATTCAGGTTTTGGCAAGAACTATGATGTGTTTTTTGTGCCTGTTCCGCCCACTGATCCTCTAGGCGGCGTGTTGTCAGGTTTGCAGACACTGTCCCGGTTTGAACCGATATCCATTGTAAGGCACTCTTTTCCTGGCAATTATGCATGGCCCCAGGGATTATTTATGTTGGACAGGTGCTTTCTTGTGTCAAGATATAAGTTGGATGATACAAAAAAAGAGCTGGTAATGATTAATACCCATAATTCAGCCTATGATGATGGAACACTAAGAAATAATCAAATGGCATACCTTAGGGATTTTTTAAACAGTGAGTATGAAAAAGGTAACTATGTAATTGTTGGTGGAGACTGGAACCAGTGCCCTCCAAAGTTTAATCCTGACTTTTCAGATAATCTCATGGATAATGACAATCGCATGGATATAAAAGACGATTACCTTGAAGGATGGACATGGGCATATGACAGTAAAATTCCAACCAACAGACGTCTTGTTATCCCCTATGATAAAAACAGGACTTTGACCACGGTGATTGATTTCTTTTTGCTTTCGCCAAATATTGAAATACTTAAGGTGCAGGGTATTCACCTTGGTTTTGAGCATTCAGATCACCATCCTGTGAAATTAAAAATAAAATTATTTAAGTAAATTTTTTGTGATATTTTTTTGTAACTAATTGTTTTTGTTTTTCTTTATTAATTAAATTTTTTTCAACAAATAATGCTTTTTTTGTAAAAGGATTTATACCTGTATAATACATTAAAGTTGACCATGTTGAAGGTGTTGGCGTGAAAATCTGCACCTGCTCAGGTGTTATTTTAAGTTTCTGCGTAGTAAATTTTTTTAAGTCCTGCATATCTTTAATTTTGCATCCGGGATGGGCAGCGATGAGATAATAGGTTAAAAATTGTTTTTTTTCTGATTTTTTCGACAGTGAATCAAATTTGTTTTTAAATTTTAATAACAGATTAATATTTTGCTTGCCCATCAATTCTAAAATATTGGGCATTGTGTGTTCCGGGGCAACTTTCATCTGGCCTGAAACATTATCTTTTACAATTTTGTCAAGATAGCTACTGCCATGTTTTTTATCATTTAATATAAGATCATAACGGATGCCGGAATTTATAAAGACTTTTTTAATGCCAGGAAGCTTTTCAATTTTTTTAATCAATTGTATCTGTTTTGAATGATCAGGAGCAAGGCTTTTACAGGGTGTCGGGAAAAGACACCGCTTATCATTGCAGGCACCTTTTGCAAGTTTTTTTTTGCATTCAAACCCGTACATATTTGCAGTAGGACCCCCAAGATCTGTAATATATCCCTTAAA
>JAOZRI010000497.1 GCA_029940235.1 Desulfobacula sp.
TTAACAAAAATGTTAAAGAGACAAATAAAACAAACATTAATCTTTTTTTCATAACATCCTCCTGTTTAAATAATTATTGGTTCTATCTCTGTTGTTCTCACATACCTTAATTAAAAATTAAAAACTTAAACCTTTTTCACATAGTGTCTGGCAAAAAGACCGCTTGGTTTGATGCACAAAACAAGCACAATAATAACAAATGCCACCACTGTTTTAAATTCGATGGAGATATATCCACCAAATAGATTTTCTATAATTCCAAGCATATAGGCAGCTATCACCGCTCCGGGCAAAGATGTCATTCCACCCATAACTGCTGCTGCAAAACCTTTAAGCATTGGATCCCACATCATAAAAGGCTGCATTACTGTGGGAGCGATGAGCAAACCTGCTGTGGCTCCCACAAGGGAAGAAATCCCCCATGTCATCATCATGATTCTGTTGGTTCTAATCCCTACAATTTGTGCTGCAACGGAATTTTGCTGGGTGGCTTTCATGGCAAGTCCGAGTTTTGAAAACTTAAAAAACAGATAAAGTACGATCATGAAGAAGAGTGCACTTATTAGAGTAAGGGCATCAAGCTTGCTTATATAAATATCACTGATAATAAACCCGTCATAGGGGCCAATGGGAAAGGGCATTGTTTTTGCTTCTGCACCAAATTTCCAGGAGACAAACCCGAGAATGATCATCTCAATACCAATAGTTATAACTATCATCCCCAGAACATTAGGTTCCTTTGCTCTGCGCAAAATAGCAAATTCCAGAAAAGCCCCCAGAATGGCTGCAAATACAAATGATAAAAAAAATGCAAAATAAACAGATATATTCATGGTGGTTAAAAGCATCATGGCAAAATAGGAGGTGACAAGGGCCATTTCACCCTGGGCAAAATTTGGCACCTCCGAGGTCTTGTAAATAATGACCATGGCAAGACCCATCAAGGCGTAGGTGCTTCCTGTTGCAACTCCGCTGACAACCATCTGGATAAAATCAATCATACATACCTTCTTGTTTTATATAAAAACTAATACTATTTTATAATTCCTGTCTACTCTATTGTGGCTGTGATCATTGCAAACTGCCCGTGGCGGTTAGAACGGCCATGTCCGCCAGTATTTTTTTGTTCTGATCCATATCCCATATATACCAAGAGGCTCAAACAGCATAATTCCCACCATAATGGAACCAAATACTATATATTGAATATTGGACACACCTGTTAAGGAAAACCAGTTTTGAGAAAGATCTTTCAACCACTCGCCAACATATGGAACATCAAGGATATTTCTAAGTTTCAGATCTAACCAGCAAAGAAGTGCGGCACCTGCAATAGAACCAAACATGGACCCAAGTCCGCCCACAACAACCATGGCAAGAAACAGAATTGACATTAAAAGAGTAAAAGTTTCAGGTTCTATAAATTTTAAGACAAAGGCATACATACCGCCTGCAATACCTGCATAAAATGCGCTGATTGCAAAGGCAAGAGTCTTATAAAAAACAATATTAACGCCCATGGTTTCAGCTGCAATATCAGCATCCCTTATGGCAATAAATGCTCTGCCCATCCTTGTTTTAATGAGGTTGCGCATGAATAAAAGAAGAAAAATTGTCAGGGTAATCAATAAAAAATAAAATTCCTTATCTGTATCTATAACCCATGAACCGATATTAATATCCGGCACATGGATGCCATCTCTGCCTCCAAATAATTCAATCTTGCCAATAATTTGTGTAATGGTTAATCCAAAACCAAGAGTTGCAATGGCAAGATATGGTCCTTCAAGCCTTAATGCAGGCAGTCCGAGTAAAAATCCAAAACCAGCGGCAATAAGAGCAGCACATGGTAAAGCAATAAGAAAAGGAATGCTTAACTTTACCATCAAAACAGTTGTACCATAGGCTCCTATGGCAAAAAAACCGGCATGCCCCAGAGAAATTTGACCTGTATAACCAACAAGAAGATTCAAACCTGTTGCCACAATAATATTAATGGCAATATAATTTGCCACATAAATATAATAATTGCTTACAAAAAAAGGAAGAAGATAGAGAG
>JAOZRI010000498.1 GCA_029940235.1 Desulfobacula sp.
ATTGCCAATGATTTTTTTGCGCCTTATTCCTCCACAAAAAGCCTCTTGGATAAATTTCCTTCGAGTGACAGGAAAATTTCCACTATACAAGCAGACAGCTTCAAGGAAGTTACACCCAATCATTTCAGCTGGCTGAAGGAACCTGAGCCTGCAATTAATACGTTTGTTTCATGGCTTTATGAAAAGGGCTTGAATAAAGTTACATGAAAAACCATCTAACCTAAAGAGGATATTATGAATTATTTTTGCACTTTAATTATGTGTATGGCATTCTTCATTTCCGGATGTAACTCCAATAGTAACCACTCCCTGGTACTTCCGGAAAAAACAGGTATTGATCTGCAGGGACACCGGGGGGCAAGAGGACTTTTCCCGGAAAATACCATTCCTGCTTTTCAGTATGCTATTGAGCATAAAATGACGACTTTGGAACTGGACACCAACTTAACTAAAGATGGGAATTTAATTGTTTACCACGACTCTATCATAAATCCGGATTTATGCCTGGATTCTAAAGGAAATCCTGCCCAATCAACTCGTATTCTTGATATGACCCTTGAGAATATAAAAGAACTTGATTGTGGAAGTTTAATCAATGAAAAATTTCCTGAACAGACGCAAGTTCCTGGTACAAAACTGATCTCACTTCCTGAGTTTTTCGATTTCGTGAAACAATATGAGGCCAGGCATCCTGATATCCCCAAACTCCACTTTAATATAGAAACAAAATTTGAAGCCTCACCAAATCAGGAGTATTTGGAAAAATTTGCAACGCTCATGGTAAAATTTATTGAAGATGCTGATGTTGTAGACAGGACTACAGTTCAATCTTTTGTTCTTGAGGTACTTCCAATGATCAAGAAAAGGAACCCAAAATTGAAAACCTCTGCACTGTTTCAACCCAGTCGTGTCCAGGGCGTTTTGATGATGCTTGGCTTAAACAGCATTCGCACTGAAATCATTGAAAAAGCAGAAAATGTCGAGGCTGACATTATTTCACCTTATCATCTCTATGCTAACCCTTTTTTCATTCAAACCTGTCATCAAAAGAATATCCGTGTTATTCCATGGACAGTGAATGAAAAAAAGAAAATACTGACTCTCCTCAACAATGGCGTGGACGGCATCATATCGGATTATCCGAACCGGCTTTTCACTGTTTATCAGGAGTGGTTTAATTCAAAACAAAAGGAATAATTAGAGCTATGCGCATTTATCATGGAAAAATACTATCTTTGGATAAAGACAACAATGTTTATAATTATCTTGTTGAAAATAAAGGACGTATTGTCTATTTGGGAGATTCTCTACCCAAAGAATATTCAAAAAATGATTCATTGGTGGAATTAGGGAGTCGTGCTTTGCTGCCCTCTTTTGGGGATGGACACATGCATTTCTCAAATTGGGCATTGATTGCTGTCTCTTATTTTGATGTAAGAGAAGCAGGAGATATTCGAGAAATCCAGGAAATTATTCAAAAATATGTGACCCGGAAAGTAAAACTAAAAGCGATTATCGCCTTTGGAGTGTCTAAACACAGTGTTAAAGAAAAACGGTTGATTGTAAGAGAGGAACTGGATGAGGTCTGCCCTGATATACCATTGGTTATAGTCTGTTATGACGGGCACTCAGCGGTTTTTAATACAAAAATGTTGGAAAAATTTCCCGATAAGATCAAAAATTTACGAGGTTTTCAAGCGGATAAAGGCCATTTATTTCATGAAGCATATTATGCAGGGCTTGATTATGCAACATCTTTGGTTCCACCGCTTGATCTTGTAAAAAGTATAATAAAAAGTTTTGACCTGTTAGCAGAAAAAGGAGTTGGATTAATTCACGCAACAGAAGGGATCGGGTTTCCTATAGATCTTGATATTACGCTGGTGAGTTTGATTGCTAAAGCCCGGGCAAAAAAAAATCAATTTCAAACACGACTGTTTTTTCAAACTATTGAAATTGAGAAGGTGCAAAAACGCAAACTGCCTCGTATTGGAGGATGTTTCGCCACAGCTATTGATGGGTGCTTTGGTGCCTGTGATGCTGCATTACATGAGCCAT
>JAOZRI010000101.1 GCA_029940235.1 Desulfobacula sp.
CTACCTCGACACGGTAGAAGTCAGCAGTTCAAGTCTGCTCGTGCCTACCACTAATAGCAAGGGTTTTGGCGATGCAGTCAAAATCTTTTTTTTATTTTTTGCTGCTATTTTAAGAATGTGCTGGGTAATGGACTCTATTCACGGCAGTAGATCTTCACGAACAGGAGAGAACACCTCCACAACCACTGAGTCTTCCAGTATTTGAGCTGAATGGGGTATGTCACCGGCAATACACCAGGTGTCTCCTGGCTCTACTGGATGGGGTTTTTTATCTATCATTAATATAAGTTTACCAGAGATCATATATCCGGTCTGTTCGTGTGGATGGGTATGTTCAGGTAGATCAGCTCCTTTAGTCATAATAAATTGTGCCATTAGAGTTTTTTCTCCATGGGCAACGGTTTTGATCTTGATGCCCTCCATGGCTGTTTTATATCCACTCTTATTCATTTTATTGAACACTATTTTTACTCCCGCAATCCCACTGGTTTCCCCAGAATTTCTGACCAGATGATTGCATTTTGAAGTGGGTTGGATTTAAAAATTAAATTTGCTGAGCCTGAATGTTGTATTAATGGCTCTTTTGTAATATGGGGCCCTTTGATATTCTTCCTTGTTATATTATCTTCAGGTTCTTCCATTGCAGCATGGTATGCAGGAATTTGAGCCTCTGAAAGTGGTGTATCAGGTATGTCAGAATCAGGTTCCCTGAAATAATCATCTTCCTGGTCAAATGTTTCAAAATTTGCAGGGGATGTTTGATCATCCGCAATTGCATCCCATGGTGAGTCATGATTTTGGCCTGTCTGTTTTGGCTGTTTTGCCTGTTGTTCAAGCTCCCGGACAAATTTCTGAATTTTTTTACTAATTTTATCAAATAAAGATGGCTTTTTATTACTTTTTACTGATTGTGTATTTTTTGTTTTTATTGCCTTAACCCGTTTTAAAATGCCGGGCAGGATAAAAAAAGCAATAAGAAAAAGAAATGATATGATTGTATCAAAATCCATAGTTAATCCTTGATGATTTGCCGGTCTCTAACCTTTTTTAAAGGGTAAAGAGACCGGCAATCTCTTATTCAGGGCTGTAAATCAGGCCCTATTGAGGTTTTTCAGGGTCAGATTCCGGAGTGGCAATCTGATCTCTCATCTTTGTATCAGCTGAAATATTCTGCATTTTATAATAATCCATCACACCAAGGTTTCCGCTTCTGAAAGCATCAGCCATTGCAAGGGGTACCTGGGCTTCTGCCTCAACAACCTTGGCACGCATCTCCTGGACACGGGCCTTCATCTCCTGCTCCTGGGCAAAAGCCATGGCACGTTTCTCTTCAGCCTTGGCCTGGGCAATTTTCTTGTCTGCCTCTGCCCTGTCAGTCTCAAGTTCTGCTCCTATATTTTTACCAACATCCACATCTGCAATATCAATGGATAAAATTTCATAGGCAGTTCCAGAATCAAGGCCTTTTTTTAATACTGTTTTTGAAATAGTATCAGGATTTTCAAGCACTTCTTTGTGGGTAACCGCCGAGCCAATGGTGGTTACAATCCCTTCTCCAACTCTTGCAAGAATTGTCTCTTCTCCTGCACCACCAACCAGACGGTCAATATTAGCTCGAACAGTAACCCTTGATAATGCTTTTAACTGGATACCATCTTTTGCCATGGCTGCAACAAGAGGAGTCTCAATCACTTTTGGATTGACTGACATCTGTACAGCCTCAAGAACATCTCTACCAGCAAGATCAATAGCAACAGCGCGATTAAAGATAAGTTCGATATTGGCTTTGTCTGCTGCAATAAGTGCCTGGACAACACGGGCCACATTACCACCTGCAAGATAGTGGGATTCAAGATCATCCGTGGGAATTTCAATACCAGCTTTAACTGCCATGATTTTTGATTCAACAATAAGTTTTGGTGGAACTTTTCTGAATCGCATGAAAATAATATTCATTAAGCCAACTTTGGCTCCGGAAACCAATGCCTGAACCCACAGGGCTATATAGGCAAAAATAAAATAAAACAACACCAGGCCGATAATGCCTGCAATAATTATCAGAATAAACATAATATCCATTAAAATATCTCCTTTTATCTATTTTTTTAACTGTCATAGCAACCCTGGTATTTTACCCGGGTTTGCCACAACAAAAAATGAAAGTCACCTTAGTTTTGTAAAGACTTTCATATAATCAATCTGTCAACGACAATACGGTTGCCTGCCACACCAGTGACAATCACTGGAGTATCAGCATCAATATATTCTCCATCTGTCACAACATCCACACGCTGTGAATTGATCTGAGCCATGCCTGCAGGCCTGAGATCCGTGACAGCTTCTCCTTTCATATTTATATAAGCTTCAAGTTTCTCTTTTTGGGAAACTACTCCATTTTGCCTGGATAACTCTTTTTTTAATGCAAGAGGAGATTGTGCCAGTATTTTTATTCCAAAAAAAATAATTAAAGGAACAAGGATGATATCCAGACCTGTAAATACAACTCCTGCTGTTGTGGATATGCTTGTAAACACTATGTACAGAGAGTAGGACAAAACTGCAAGTGCAATCACAGTTAATATCCCCAGAGAAGGTATGAAAATTTCAGCAATAATGACCAGAATTCCAATAACTTGCAGTAAAACAGGAAAAATATAGGCTTTCATTTTAATATCTCATTTTATATGAAAGAATAGCCAACGGCCTTGATTCTTTCATATTTGTTTTTTATTACGGCAATGATGATTACAAGCCATCCTTGACAGTCTCTTTCACAATAACACGATTCTGGTCTATTTTGTCAATGATAATAGATGTTCCCTGTGCAATAAATTCCCCCTGGGCAATGGCATCTATTTTTTTATCATTTATCATAATTTTACCTGATGGCCGAAGAAATGTATGGGCAATCCCGGTATCTCCAGGTTTTATTGACACACTCCCGATGGCATCCACATGGGAATCTTTTAAATTCGTTCCAAGGTAAGGCCCTTTAACCACCTTGGAAATAGTTGGCAAAACAAATCTTATTAAAAACAGGGATATGAGAAATGCAAATAAAAAACATCCTGAAACAAGTGCAAGGTTTTTCATCAACAGAGCACCCTCCCATGGAAATTGCGGGTCAGGCAATACAAAACCCTGGAAGGAGAGGACAAGGCCTGTGGCAATTACAAGCAGTCCTGCAATACCTGCAATTCCAAATCCCGGTAGCACAAAAACCTCCACACCAAGCAGAAGAACACCAATAATCATGATTAACAGCTCAGTATGATCTGCAAGGCCAATAAGATACTGGTTAAAAAAAACAAGACCAAGCAGGATTATGCCTGCAATGCCGGGCAGGCCGAACCCCGGAGCTTTGATTTCTGTATATAGTGCACCAACTCCCATTAACATCATCATGGGTAAAAAAGGCTGCAGAAATCTTACAAAACCTACTGACCATGACTCTTCTATTGTAACAATATCAACAGAATCATAACCTGCAAAAGACAATGCCTCTTTTAAATTGCTTACACTTTTTTGCGAAAATTTTAGATCAAAAGCTTCTGCATCATCCATGGTTAGCAATTCACCTTTGGCAACAATGGTTTTTTTTGAGGATATTTTTTCTTTTTCCTTTTTAGTAAGATCATCATAGGCTTTTATATCCATTAATTGAGTTTTGCCATCCATTATAATTTTATAGATTTCCATATCAATGGTAACCATGGATTCTGCCAGCTTAACAGGGTAATTGTTTTTTTTTGCAAGGGCACGAAATTTTGCCCTGAGAACAGTCTGCACCTTTTCTCCTGCCATTTGCTGGCCTTCTTTGGTGTTAATAATGGGTGCGCAGTCTCCAATAATTGTATTATTTTTCATGAATAATAAATTTGAAGACAGTGCTATCAAGGCTCCTGCGGAAATAGCTCGTTTTTCCACATAGGCAATGGTTTTTCCTTTGGGTATATTGGAAATAGTATCAACAATATCTAAAGCTGCATCCACCCTGCCGCCAAAGGTATCCATTTTAAAAACAAAAACAGCATCAGCTTCATCTTTAATCTCTTCCAGGGATCTTTTAACATGGGCTGCCATACCGGCTTCCACTGTGCCTGAAACCGGAATCACATAAACTTTTTGTTTTTTCTCCAGCGAGAAGGCCGGGTTCCCAAATAAAAAACAGGATAAAAAGATCATAAATCCTGAAAAGATAAAGATCAGTTTTTTGTCTAATTTCATAAATATCACTTTTACCTTAAAATAAATCCATTATTTAGAGGATCCTCGGGATCAATTAAAAATTCATGCCTGCCCGTAATATATGCACTGCCAGTTACCTTAGGGATAATAGCATCATAATTTTCAATTTTTGTCAGCTCCTTAATGCCGCATTTAAAATTTGAATTAATGATGCTGCTAATTACAATGTTTTCTCCAGGCTTGATTTCATTCCTTTTATTTAAAATTGCAAGCCTTGCACTTACTCCGGTTCCTGTGGGGCTTCTGTCAACTTCACCTTCAGCAAAGATGCAGCAATGCCTTGAATGGATATTTTCAAGATCAGGAAAATCCACAAAGATAACCCCGTATAAAAATCCAAGATCCTGTTCTAAGGGATGTTTAACTGTTTTTGAAGCCATAATGGTATTTTTAATCATTTTTCCCTTTTTTGCAAGTTCGCCAAAATAATTCGGTGTACATTCAAGCCCTATATCCCCTGCATTGACAAAGGCATAAAAAGCTCCGCCAAACCCGAGGTCATAACTTACCCTGCCTATTTCAGGGACATCAACAACTGCATCTAATTCTAAAACAAAAGAGGGCACATTTTCAAATGTTACAGATTCAACCCGGCTGTCACTCAAATTTGGAACAGCAGTCACAAGACCTGCCGGTGTGTCAATCCTGATTTTTTGACCTGCAGTCTTGATTTTAACAAAGCCCGTTTCCACGACAACCGTTGTAACAGCAATTATTCCATGGCCGCACATTGTGGAAAAACCTTCGTTGTGCATGAAAAGTATGCCAAAATCTGCATTGTCTGTCACGGGTTCAGTAATAAAACAGCCATACATGTCAGCATGACCCCGGGGTTCAAACATGAGGGTTTTTCTTATGTGATCCAAATGCTTTTTTGCATATCTGCGTTTTTCAAGAATGGTATCACCAACAGGTTCTGGTACACCTGATATGATAATTCTAAAGGGTTCCCCGCCGGTATGGGAATCTATGGTTTTAATTATCTGATATCTATCTGAGGGCTTAAAGTTTTTCATTCCATGGGAACCTGTTAATATAGATCTCTCTTTTTCATCAATAACCTGTGTGCTTCTATTAACATTAAAATTTACCAGATTTGATATATTTTTGATACTATTTTCTGTTCTTTTCAAGAATGCGTTTGTAAAATTTTATGGCTATTAACTCGTTCTTGTATTTTAGGTTAAAAAGGATTATTTTTCATTCTTAAATAATTATCAACAGATTGTTACACAATAGATAATTTTGTGAGCATATGCTCTTTATTAAACCCGGATTTACTTTTATAACAATGATTAATCCATATAAAAACCTTTATATTTATTACCTTGACGGAACCCCAAGAATCAGTAAAAAGATTCAGGCTGGTAAATACTTTCTTGGGACATGGGAGGATGAAGAGGTCTCTTTCCTTTTTTTTTCATCCTCTTCAGATGATATGGTTGACACAATACTTAAAGAAAACCAGGGATTAAACCTGATTGAAAAATATGAGATGACAGGAGAGCAATGGCATGGGGACAAGATAGAGCCCTATTTTGTAGATAATCTGTGCATCTATCCTCCATGGAATAAACCTGATACAATTGATAGCAATGTTAAAGAGATTATCCTTGATCCCGGAGTTGTCTTTGGAACAGGAAGGCACCAGACAACAGAGGACTGCCTTGATCTGATCAATCGTATCTGCACCAGGCACAAAATTCAATCTGTTCTGGATATTGGTACTGGAACCGGGCTTTTATCTCTTGGAGCTGCTGCTTTAGGCTGTAAAAGGGTTATGGCCTGTGATTTTAATTATCTTGCAGTTAAAACATGTTTAAATAATATCAAATTAAACAGCCTGCAAACCCGAATTCTTGCTTTCCAGGCAAAGGGGGAAGAAATCATCTCAATGCCCTGTGATCTTCTTGTTGCAAATATTCATTATGATGTTATGCAGCATATGATTGAACACCCATCACTGCTTGAAAAAAAATATTTTATTCTTTCCGGCCTTTTAAATTCTGAAACAAAAAAAATATTGGATTCACTGTCAAAGAAGAATATCCACATTATTGAAAGAAGATGCCCCGACGGAGTGTGGAACACCATTCTTGGAAAAACTTAATGCAAAGCCTGGGAGAAATGTACCGGATTGGTGATGCTGTATTGCATTCATTTACAACATGTTTAACAGAGCAATAAACTGAACCATGATAAATATAAAATTTGTCAGAAAATTTGGAATTTTTTGGGGATGATTTGCTGCCTGCCTTGCAACTTGCACAGCATAATGGTTAAATGATAACCTATGAGACTTAGAATTATAATATTTGTTCTTGCTCTTCTTGCCTTTCTTTCTGCCACTACAGGAGGCTGGCTCTATTATCACTCTTTTAAAAAAGCTGCCCTTCAAAAAGCAGAAACAAACTCTAAATCAAGACTTGAACTTATCCAGAGACAACTGTCTACTTATCTGTCAGAGCACATTAAATCAGTTAAAGCTCTTGCAAACATAAAAGAATGCCAGATTGCCCTTGCAAAGCCAAGTAAAGATTCAATAAAAAATGTCCATAACATTCTGGATAATTTCAATAACGCACTTGATATTAAAGTTACTTACATATTGGATATACAGGGTAATACCATAGCATCCAGCAATAGAAATGCACCGGACAGCTTTATGGGCAATAACTTTTCATTTCGGCCATATTATAAAAAAGCAATGGGAGGTGTTGGTACTACCTACCTTGCCCTTGGCACAACATCAAAAAAAAGAGGTGTCTATTACAGCTATCCCATTTTTGATAAAACAAAAATTCTCGGTGTGGCAGTTTTAAAAGCATCTGTGGAATTTGTTGAATCAAGCCTGTTTTCTAAATCCAAGGATATTCTTTTATTTACAGACCCAAATGGAATAATTTTTATTTCCAACAAAGAAGAATTTCGTTTTATGCTATTGTGGGATATTGAAGAGGAAAAAATCACACAGATCAGAGAGTCAAGGCAATTTGGGAATGGACCCTGGGCCTGGACAGGCTTTTCCATGAAAAAACCTGGAACTATTATAAACAGACTCAAAGCACACTACTTTTATTCAAGTATGCCATTGGAAAACTATCCAGGTTGGAAAATAATTCACTTGAGAAATTATAGAGACATTGAAAAAATCATTGCTGATCCTTTGATAAAAGTAATAGGTCCTATAACTGTTATTATCTCCATTCTCATCGGGATTGCTTCCTTGATCTTATATCGTAAAGCAGCAGGAGAAATAGTGAGACGGAAAAATGCGGAAGCCAAATTGAGATTAAGTGGTGAAAGATACAGAAATATTTATCATAAAACTCCTGTAATGCTTC